>JBNKDZ010000085.1:0-8427 GCA_050288525.1 Cyclobacteriaceae bacterium | reverse complement strand
CCACGGATTGCAGGGAATATTCCGAAAAGGATCACGAACATGGTTGTCGTGCTCAGGTTCTCCGTCAAATTCTTATGGATCGAAAGCAAGATTAGCCCGTTATACGGATGGCGCTTCCAATACTGTCCGTTACCGTTGGCCCTATGGAGCAGAATCCTTGTATTATGAAGCCAAATACGACTATCTATGGAGCCTCACCGAATATGAACCTTACAGTGGTGCTGCTAATGGCGGTGCGGTTAACAGATGCATATTTGCTGTTCATTTTTCGAAATATGAATAATAAAAATTTAAATACTAAAGAAATACCAGTGAAACAAACTAAAAGAAAATTTTTAAAAATAGGATGGGTGACTACCCTTATCGTTTTGAGTGTTCTTGGATTTGGTTTTTCAAGTTGTCTTGATGATGCCGGACTAGATGAAAATAATGAACTAAATATCAAAGGAGTTTCGATTCCCTCAACACTTGATATTGTTGCAGGTGGTGATGTGATTCTGACAGGAAAAGGATTTAATGAAGAAGATAAGATACAATTAACATCATCAAATGGAGATACCCATGTTGAGAGAGTTTCTTCTGTAACGGATAATTCAGTGATTTTTCCAGTATCTGAAGGAATTATCTCCGGTATGTATAAAATTACTGTGTTAAGAGGATCTAAAAGTCTTTTTCTGGGTACAGTTTTATTGAATCTGGTAGCAGATACGGATCTTCCGGATATAAAAGGGATGACGATAAAAGGAGTCGTGTATTGTAATGGAGCGGGGATACCCGGGGTCGTTGTGTCAGATGGTTACGAAGTGACGGTAACAGATGATGAGGGAAGGTATTATCTGCCTTCTCAAAAGGAGACAGGCTTTGTGTTTATTTCGATTCCAGGCAACTATGAAGTTCGGGTGGAAGGTAATATACCACAATTTTTTAAACGCTTGAGCAGTAGTGAAAATACAGTTGAACAAAAGGATTTTTCATTATTTGCGGAAAATAATGAAAAGCATGTTGTCTTACCTATGGCAGATTGGCATTTGGCGAATCGGAATAACGATCTGGACCAATTTACCGGCAAAGTCCTGCCCGATGTAAATGGAATTATTGACACATATAAAGCAGATGGTTATAAAGTGTATGCAATAACACTTGGTGATTTAACCTGGGAAACATTTTGGTATGATACTCATTTCGGACTGAAAGAATATATTCCCTATATGAATAAACTCAATTGTCAGGTATTTAATACAATGGGAAATCATGATAATGATCCATATCGTACCGGAGATTTTTCGACATCCGAAAAATACAGAGATATTATTGGACCGACATATTATTCCTTCAATTTAGGCAAGATACATTATGTCGTATTGGATGCTGTGGTTTATCTGAACTCCGGAGGTGCTGAGGGTAAAGTTGGTAGCAGAAATTATCATGAAAGAATTGCTTCCGAACAGCTTGAGTGGTTAAAAAAAGATCTGTCAAATATTAAAGATAAAAGTACGCCTGTTGTTATTGCCATGCATACACCTTTATATAAAAATCCGGAAATTGATGCCAATGGAAATCAGATTAACCAGATAGATCTTGCAAATGGTAATGCATTACTTGATTGTTTAAAGAATTTTTCCACTGTCCATGTAATAAGCGGGCATACACATATCAATTATTCTGTTGAGGAGGAAAGGTTTCTTATGGAACATAATACCGCGGCAGTAAGTGCTACCTGGTGGTGGACCGGCAGAAATGGTTACGCAAACAATCATATTTGCACAGATGGGAGTCCGGGAGGCTATGGGATCTGGGAAATCAATGGTAGAGATATGCAATGGTATTATAAAAGCGTCGGCTATAAGAAAGATTATCAGTTTCGTACCTATGATTTGAACAAGGTACGTATTACCGCAGCTGAATTTGCTCCAAATTCCACAGATTCCGCATTAGAAGAATATGTTGGTTCTTATGGGCAAAATAATATCAATAATGAGGTCTTGATAAATATTTGGAATTATGATAACAAATGGAAGATCGAAGTGACTGAAAACGGTGAAAAACTTGAAGTTAGGCGCGTAAAAGATCTGGATCCGCTGCATATCATTTCCTATGAAGCATTCAGGCTAAATGCTGGTAAATCACTGACAGGTTCTTTTGTAACTTCCAAAACCAGCCATCTTTTTAAAGTGGTTGCTTCTGCTCCCGATACATCTTTGGATATTAAAGTTACCGACCGATTTGGTAATGTTTATTATGAAAAAATGGTAAGGCCAAAAGCATTTAATTTAAGTATGAACTAGAACAAAATAAATAAACAACAGATAAATCGAAGGCTATCTCATTTTCGAGACAGCCTTTTTTAATCCAAAATAATCCAAAATTAATGCCGTTTAGTTAGGGTTTGGTCATATTGTTTTCTGATTTCCGACACATCAGGAGAATCAGGATGACAGACAAAGGGCAAAGCGTTTGGTGTGGTTGAAAAAATCAATTCGGGATATTAACCTGACAGCATCCAAAGACCTGTGTCAGTGTTGAATCAGATGACAAAAAAAAATGATCGGAAACCATTGACGATTTTAGATTTAACTTATCCTGTGTGGATTTAATTTAAATCATAAAAAAAGCCCGCATCAAACAAGGAGAATGTTGCAGGCTACAGATGGTAAAAGGTAATTTAAACCCGAAATCGTCAATATAAATCTACTACAAGGCCTAATTTATTGCACCTCAGGCACTTCCTCGAATTTTAGTTCTCATCAATATATTACATTGCCTCCGAGCCAAAATCCTGTGGGAGCACCTGATGCACAACAACTTAGGCCTTTCGCTACAATTTCTATTGACGAATCCGGGTTAAAATATACGATATTGTAGTTCAAGTCCGAGGGTTACTCCTTTTTTGTAATTATCAAGTTCTACCGTCTTCGAGACATTTCCGTTATCATCCAGCAATTCCTGTTCTTCCCTGATGGAGGGATTCAGCAGATTTCCGGCTGAGAATTTAACACCCCATTTGCTTTGAGGGCCGAAGTTTACATTTGCGCTAAAGTTTAGCGTGCTGTAAGGCAGTTCGTATACGTCACCAATTCCGAGAAATCCGATTCCTGAAAGGCGTTTTCCAAAAACATTGTAGGCCATGGTGAAGGAATAGTCCATCTTATCCAGCAGGCGTGTGTAGGTAAGGTCAGCATTTATCAGATATGGTGAAGCGCCTTCCAATTGCCGTGTATTACTCGTCTGATTGGTAGATGAGCCGGAGTTGCCATCATCAATGGTTATTTCCGATTTCAGCAATGATAGATTCGCATTGAGGGTAAAATTTTTGAACGTTGAAGAAACCGGCTCCAGGTTTTGTCTCATTTCCAGCTCAACTCCATAGACATTAGCATAATCACCATTTTGAAATGATCGGATAGGATTTGAACCGGCCATGACATTTTGAACAATAGGTTTGTCGAGATGTTTGGCAAACAATCCCAGGGAAAGCAAACCTTTGTTTTTGGTGTATTTATCTATACGAAGGTCTGCGTTCTGATTATAACCATTTTGTAGAGCAGGATTTCCGACATTTCTGAAAGCCCCAAAACTCTCACGGTATTCAAAAGGGGCCAATTCACGAAAGTCCGGACGGGATACTGTTTTGCTATAGGATCCGATCACAACCAGGTTTTCAGTAAAGTTGTATTTTGCTGTTATACCTGGAAGAAAATCATCCGTATTCAGTTCATTTCTTGTAAGTGGGTTTTCATCAGGATTTTGGATCTGATCATCTGTTTCAGCGAATTCAATAAATTGTTTAGCTGATTCATAACGTGCACCTGCATTAATATTGAGTTTGTCAGGTATTATCTGATATTGAAGGGAGAAATAAGGAGCTATTACTTCCAACTCCATATCATTATTGTCCATAGGTTGGGTCCCTTCAATAACCTGATAATTCTCATTATTCAGATTTTGGATATTCAAAAATCCATCAACCATAGTTGAAGAGAACTGTTCAGAACCATTCAGCACATGATTGAACTGTCGTAACCAGGAGTTTCGTGTTTTAGTCCGATAATCAGCACCTCCTGAAACAGACAGGATGTCGGTGTCGTCATCATTATCTATTGAAGGGATAATAGCGAATTTTCCCTTAATTTTAGCAGCTTTATCTTCGTCATCCATGCTTAGGAAGAATCGATGGGTTTCACTCCGGTCCTGTGAATTCAGATAATAGATCCGTTCATTTTCCGGAAGTTCCGGATCATAGCGCAGAGAAACCTGCCTTCTGTCGGGTTCGTCGTGTTTTGCGTCGCTTTTACTGAATCCCCAATCGAGGTCCAGCCGTGCATTAAAGAATGCGTGTGAACCATTTACCTGGAGAGATAGTAGTTCGTATTCTTTGTAAGTGATCCGTTTTGAATAAATATACCGGTCGAAGTCCCAGAAATCTCCTTCCGTGATCAGGACGCTGTTATCTGAGATATGTGTATAAAGACTGTTAAATACAACGGAATGGTCATCATTTAGTTTGAAGGTCACATTTCCGACACCGGAAACATTTACAAACCGGATGTATTTGTCCGAGTCGAAATTTTGTCTGAAATAGCCGTCATTGTTTTGAAGCATGCGGATCTTTCCTGTTTCAAGTTGGGTGCCATCACTATAGTTTGCATTGAGCATAATGCCAATTCCTGCATTCGGACTTAGTTTGTATACCGGTAAAAAATTCCCGTAGGTTAACGAAACACTTTTGTTTAGTGGGGCATTTTTTTTGTTTTCATCAAAACTGTTGTTAAACCAGTTATTTTCATTGAACTGGCCATTGTAATACCGTGAATCGAAGGTAAAGCGTTCGGCGTCCGATTCGATGATCTTGTACGGTATTTCTCTGGAGTTATTAAATCCGATCACATCATCTTTCCCGGAGGGATCCGTATAAAAATCCTTAAAGGTTGACAAGGTGTTCATCTGGACGCCCATTTTCAGCGATAGTGTTTGTTCAGATGGATAATCCTTTGTTTTAATATTTATGGAAGCACCCGAGAAATCACCATAAAGATCCGGAGAAAAAGATTTGGTGACGCTAAGGTTGTCAATGATATCATCCGGAAAGATATCATAAGGCAGGATCCGCTTATCAGGGTTAGGGGAGGCAACAGGAAACCCGTTGAGGGTACTGTTGTTATATCTGTCCCCCAATCCGCGTACAACTACAAATTTTGATCCCTGCACGGACAATCCGACGACTTTTTTCAGTCCTTCGGCTGCAGTACCTGCCAATAATTTGCTTAACTCCTGCGAACCAATAGCTTGTGTCAGTCCCAGTGAATTTTTACGTTCGATCATCAGGATATTTTCATTTGAAGCATCAGATTTTGCTTCAATCACGATTTCTTCGAGTTGTAGTTCATCCTCACTCAAAGCGATCTCAAGCGTAACTTCTTCCCCTTTTGCCACTTCAAGGTTTTCAATGTTAAAGTTGGTATATCCGATAAAGGTGGCAATGATGTTATATGTGCCGGGATCGACAGCAAATTCAAAATTTCCATAGATGTCTGTTGATGCACCGATGGTGGTTCCTTCAATAATAACGTTAGCACCGATAATTTCTTCGCCTGTAATTTTGTCTTTGACAATGCCTTTTATTATACCTTTTTGTCCGTATACCTCGCCAAAACTCACGGCAATAAATAAAAAGAGCAGAATTTTTCTCATATTAGTAATACATTTTATTTTGTGAGTGCAAAGTTAAAGGGAGGTACAATTACTATTGTTTTACCAGCGATTACTAAAATGTTAAGGTTGTAATATGATATTGATGTTTAATTAACATATAAAAAATATTGAGGTAATAAACATTGGTCAGTCTGTTTTTCTGGGGATTAGAAAACAGATGGCATAGCGTTTATTCGCGAATGTTTAAGAATTTTGCTGATTGCAGCAAAAGAACAAGCACATATACTCCGAAAATGTTTGCGAATTACATAGCATAAGATCCCAAAATATGCGTGGTTATCCGAAAGTTGTTTTTATAAAGCGTATTATTTAGAAATCGGCACTCTGTTTAGAACAGCATCGATAATATCTTTTGGTTTAACACCATCTGCTTCAGCTTCATAATTAAGTATAATACGATGATTCAGCACGTCAAATGCGACTTCTTTGATGTCTTCGGGAAGCACATATTCTCTGTCATCGAAAAAGGCTACTGCTTTTGCTGCGAGGTTTAAATTGATAGATGCACGTGGAGAAGCGCCGAAAGTAATATACCCGGCTTCCTTCATCAGCTTATATTCCTTAGGCCGACGGGTAGCAAATACAATTTCAATGATGTATCTCTCCAGAGATTCGGAAATTTTGATTTTGTTTATCTGTTCACGGATACTGAAGATGTCCTGTTTGGTGAGGACTGTTTGGGTTTGCGCATTAAACGTCATGTTTGACATTCTCCGCATGATCTCCAGTTCTTCCCTTTTTTGTGGATAATCAACAAATACCTTCATCATGAAACGGTCGACTTGCGCTTCAGGGAGCGGATATGTTCCTTCCTGTTCAACCGGGTTTTGCGTAGCAAGAACGAAAAACGGCTTGTCCAGTTTAAAGGTGGTTTCACCGATAGTAACCTGTTTTTCCTGCATGGCTTCCAGAAGAGCTGACTGAACTTTTGCGGGAGACCGGTTTACCTCATCTGCGAGGATCATATTGGCAAATATCGGCCCTTTTTTTACTTCGAACTCAGATTTCTGCTGATTATAGATCATGGTACCGATCACATCTGCCGGCAGAAGGTCAGGGGTGAACTGTAATCGTTTGAAGTCGAGGTGCAATACGTTGGCAAGTGTATTAATGGTAAGGGTTTTTGCCAGCCCCGGAACACCTTCCAAAAGAATATGGCCTTGTGTAAAAAGACCGATCAACAATCGGTTAACCATATATTCCTGGCCTACAACTACTTTTCCGACCTCAGAAATAACCTGTTTTACTTTATTCTGATGTTCTTGTTTAAGATCGAAATTTTCCTGCTCCATAATAAGACAGTTGAGTTACTAAAAATAAATCCGTTAAGTGCTGCAAATTAAACAAAATTCACAAAAAAACACGATCGTTGTATTTTTCAATTATTTAAATATGAAAAAAACATCAAATTATCGGGTCAGAGGCAGAAAAACACCGAATGTGATATCCGGGTAAATACCATCATTCGTAAAGATTGTTCCGGCATGAAGATTCACCAGAAACTTATTGTTCGGGCCAACAGCCTTATACCAGACCACTTCCGGAGCCCATCCTTCTCCTGTTTTTGAATGCTTTTCACTTTCAATCCTGAACGTCCTGTTATAGCGACAACCAACGCCAAGGTTTGTTTTACCAAGAAATATCCCTCCACCAACGTTGACAGTATTTATGACAAATGTTGACTGAGCTGAGGAGGCGAGGTACATTATCTGCCTGTTTTTTGAATTCAGGATATAATTT
Organism: Cyclobacteriaceae bacterium; assembly: GCA_050288525.1. Classification (GTDB taxonomy): domain Bacteria; phylum Bacteroidota; class Bacteroidia; order Cytophagales; family Cyclobacteriaceae; genus JBNKDZ01. Next base: position 978 of record JBNKDZ010000085.1, on the reverse strand, counting down.
AATTCCAGACCAACAACGAAGATCGCCCCGACTTTTGCGCCGGCATATAAATTATGTGTTCGTTTATCTGTGCTTTTGTTTATTTCTTTGATTAAAGCCGTACTGTCGGAGGAATTTTGTGAAAAAGAAATTCCGATACTTAAAAAGAAAATTCCGGCATAAATGTATATGAATTTCATTGATTTGGACATAAAATCCATTTTTTGCGAGATTATACTGTGACAGTTCATGTTTGTTAATGAATTTTAAAATTACTAAAACGAATGAACATAATGCATATATTAAACAATAAAAGATCAGGGAAATTGTATTGTTTAATGAATATTCAAGCTGTATTCCTTCAAGTATCATGCCTGAAATGGTGTTTTTAACATATATTAACAAAAAAGGAACACGAAAAAAGGAATAAGGATCAAGGAACAAGGATTTTGACTTCGTTCAGGTGGTTTTCGAAACGGGAAATTCAATATAAGAAACGAAAAATCTAAAAAAAAGCCAGTCATATTTAATACAACCGGCTAAACCTTATGTTATTTGTTTTATTGCTTACTTCTCCTTCTCATCTTTAAATAAACTACGTGATGCAAAAATGCTTATTAATAATCCCAGGCCTCCGAATAAGAAAATTGAAGCGGTATACGATATTTCCTGATCCAGGCCTGTACTTTCAATGAAAGATCCGAACAAAATACCCAGTCCTACTCCCATAAACAAACAGGCAAACAGCATAGTAGTCCTCCCGAAATAATTCCCCTGATTTTTAAGGGCGTTTTTAAATAACTGCGGATCGGTTCCTTTTTCAATCATTGCCAGTCTTTCCCTGTTTCTGGTTGTATAGTATACATACATAATCCCAAAAATGACCAGAAAAAACGTGATTGGTATTAATATTTCTTCCATGATTGTATTGTTTAAATTTTAGATATTTTCTGTTTTTAATCCTTTGACGCCTGCAATGAAAAATCGGTTACAAATATA
>JBNKDZ010000084.1:0-15724 GCA_050288525.1 Cyclobacteriaceae bacterium | reverse complement strand
AGCGCCAAGCGCATCCTGGACTTTTTCGGCAACCATTTCGGTATTGCCTTCAGTAGATCCGTAAAAGATTCCTATTTTTCCCATAATATTTTGTGTTCAATTGTACTTTGGTTATTAAACAAAGAATGCAATGGTTTGTTTGAAGGAATTTATAATCCGGATCTTTCATCAGGAATCCGATTATTTTTTGTGCTTTTTATTGAAAATCACCGAATAGATATCTGTTCGTCTGTCCTTGAGGTTCCTCACGCTGCCAAATTGGTTTAATTCACGTAACATATCAATATCAACATCCGCTATAAGTATCATCTCTGTGTTTGGGGTGGCTTCTGCTTTTATCCCGTTCGTGGGAAATGCGAAATCACAAGGTGTAAATACCATTGACTGGGCATATTGAATGTCCATGTTATGCACTTTGGGAAGGTTTCCCACACTTCCGGCAATGGCTACATAACACTCATTCTCAATTGCTCTGGCCTGGGCACAGTTCCGTACCCTGGAGTAGCCGTTCTGGGTGTCTGTTAGAAAAGGCACAAACAAAATGTCCATTCCGTCTTCAGCTAACAGCCGGCTCAGCTCCGGAAATTCAATGTCGTAACATATCAGGATTCCGATTTTTCCACAGTCGGTATCAAATGTTTGTAATATGCTCCCCCCCTGAAGTCCCCAGACTTTTGCTTCATCAGGTGTGACATGTAACTTTTCAAATCGTTCGATGCCACCATCGCGTTTGCACAAATAGCCTACGTTGTATAACTCGTTGTTGACAACTTCCGGCATGCTCCCTGTGATGATGTTTATGTTATAGGATATGGATAATTCGGAAAACCGGTTTACAATCTCTTTTGTGTAGTTGGCAAGGTTTCGTATTGCGTCAGGTTCGGATAAATGATTGTATTCCGACATAAGAGGCGCATTAAAAAATTCCGGAAACAGAGCAAAATCCGATCTGTATCCCGATACGGCATCCACAAAATATTCCACCTGCTGCATCACCTCATCAAGATCTTTGTATAAGCGCATTTGCCACTGGATGAGCCCCAGCCGAACGATGGTTTTGTTGGCCGTTACCTTATCAGTAGGTTTTTCATAAAAAATATTGTTCCATTCCAGCAATACGGCGTATTCATTGGATTCTTCATCTCCTTCCAGATATCCTTTGAGAATCTTTTTCGGGTGGAAGTCGTTGGACATCTGAAAATCAAGAACCGGGTCATGGATTTCCTTTTTATGTACTTTATCAATGTATTCTTTCGGCGACATTTGTTCCGAATATTTATGATAATTCGGGATGCGCCCACCGAAGACAATACCTTTCAGGTTCAGCCGTTCACATAATTCCTTTCGGTAGTCGTATAGGCGTCGTCCCAGCCGAAGGCCTCTGAACTTTGGACGTATAAAGATATCGATACCATAAAGGACATCGCCATTCTTTTTGTGCGTATTGAAGGTGTAATTTCCCGTGATCTGTTTATATGTATGCGAAATGTCAAATTTGCCATAGTCGACAATGATGGACAGCGCACATCCGGCAAGTTCATCATCTATTTTGATCCCTACCTGCCCTTCAGGAAATTTTTCAACAAGTGCCCTGATGTGGTTTTCTTTCCAGTAAGCACCCGGCATATTCGAATATGCCTCGATCATGGCATTTTTTATCTCTTTATAATCTTCTATTGTCAGAAATACAATTTCAATATTATCAATCTGCTTCATATGTATATAAATCTAAATTCCTATGAAATGGTTATTTCTTCAGGAAGCATAAAATTTCCGTTTTTGTCAGAAGGAAAGTCGATCACCTTGATAACCGAAGATATGTTTATGGGACCATAAACATGCGGAAACATGTTTACTTCCAGTATATTCTGTTGATTGTCAGGGATTAAGGCAGGTGGTTCAAACAGGTATTCCGAAGTAAGCTTGGCTTCATCGATACATAGCAAAATCAAACTTTTCTGTCCGGAAAAGAATAGATTAGCTGTATCGACTACTTGAGATAAGGTTGAGCAATGGATAAATCCATCGGTTTTGAGTGATGGATTTTTATATATTCCTTCACGAAGTGCCTTTTGCCAAGCTTTTTGTGACGTAATGTGTAGTATCATACTTTCCGGATCTGATGAATATGCAAAAATAAAGGTAAATGAACAGAATCATATAAAATTCCGTTTTTGGATAATATTTAATTACATAGCCATAATTATTTTGATAGAATTATCTAGTTTTGCAATTCTATTTGAGGGTATGAAAAAAATTAGGAATTTCTGTATAATCGCTCATATTGATCATGGTAAGAGTACGTTGGCTGACCGGTTGCTTCAGGCTACCGGCACAGTGACGGAACGTGAGATGCAGGAGCAGCTGTTGGATGATATGGACCTCGAGCGGGAACGGGGCATCACAATAAAAAGTCATGCGATACAAATGAAGTATACGTATGAAAACACGGAATACACATTAAATCTTATCGATACACCAGGTCATGTCGACTTTTCCTATGAGGTATCCAGATCCATTGCCGCCTGTGAAGGGGCCTTGCTGATTGTTGATGCTTCTCAGGGTATTGAAGCGCAGACGATCTCTAACTTGTATCTGGCTCTGGAGCATGATCTGGAGATCATCCCGGTGGTCAATAAAATTGACTTACCAGGTGCCATGCCCGAAGAAGTCCGGGATCAGATTGTGGATATGCTGGGTATTGACGGGGATGAAGTGATCTATGCTTCTGCCAAACAAGGCATAGGTATTGAAGAGATCCTTCAGGCGATTGTCGAAAAGGTGCCATGTCCGAAAGGGGATCCTGATGCCCCACTGCAGGCAATGATCTTTGATTCGGTCTTTAATTCCTACCGGGGCATTGAAGTAATATTCAGGGTTTTTAACGGAAAGATAAAAACCGGTGACAAAGTGAAATTTATGAATACCGGAAAAACCTATGATGCGGATGAGATCGGGATCCTTAAATTACAACAGGCTCCGGTCGACTGCATTGAAACAGGTAATGTAGGTTATCTGATATCCGGGATCAAGGTTGCCAAAGAGGTGAAAGTGGGAGATACCATCACCCATATTGACAAACCCTGCACCAACAGTATAAAAGGCTTTGAAGACGTAAAACCGATGGTATTTGCCGGGATCTATCCGGTAGAAACCAGCGAGTTTGAAGAGTTGAGGGCTTCTATGGAAAAACTGCAGCTAAACGACGCATCGCTTGTTTGGGAACCGGAAACATCTGTTGCACTTGGGTTCGGATTCCGTTGCGGATTCCTTGGAATGCTGCATATGGAGATCGTTCAGGAGCGTCTCGAACGGGAATTTGATATGACAGTGATCACCACTGTTCCTTCTGTACAATTCAGAGCAGTTAAGACCAATGGTACCTATACGGAGGTAAATGCTCCTTCAGAAATGCCGGAACCTAACACAATTTCACATATTGAAGAACCCTATATCCGGGCACAGATTATCTCAAAAGCAGATTTTATAGGCCCCATCATTGCCTTGTGCATGGACAAAAGGGGTGTAATAAAAAATCAGGTTTATCTGACCTCCGATAGGGTGGAGCTGACGTTTGAGTTGCCGCTTGCGGAGATCGTATTTGACTTTTTCGATAAACTTAAAACGATCTCCAGGGGTTATGCTTCGCTGGATTATGAGCTGATCGGATTCCGGCAGTCGCATATGGTAAAACTTGATATTCAGTTAAATGGTGATAAAGTAGATGCATTGTCAGCCATCGTTCACAGAGATAAAGCGTATGAATGGGGGAAACGTTTGTGTGAGAAACTTAGGTCACTAATACCCAGACAAATGTTTGAAATTGCCATACAAGCATCCATCGGTACAAAGATCATTGCGCGTGAAACGGTAAAAGCCTTACGGAAAAATGTACTGGCCAAATGTTATGGGGGTGATATCACCCGTAAGCGGAAACTGCTTGAAAAACAGAAAAAGGGTAAAAAGCGCATGCGTAGTGTTGGGAATGTAGAAATACCGCAGGAAGCGTTTATGGCTGTGTTGAAACTGGATTAGGGTATTATTGTATCTTGACATAAATTTTATTGAGTATATAAAAATAAACAGGAAAAATGGCTACAATTCTTGACGGAAAAAAGACATCAGCTGAGATACGAGGAGAAGTAAAGCAAAAAGTAGAAGAAATAAAAAAAGCCGGAGGAAAGGTGCCGCATCTGGCAGCAATTCTGGTAGGTGAAGATGGCGCCAGCATTACCTATGTTAATAATAAAGTCAGGGATTGTGAAGAAGTGGGTTTTAAGTCGACACTTATCCGGTACGATAATACGGTTTCTGAAGAAGAATTATTAAAAACTGTTCAGGAACTGAATGAAGACCCTGATGTTGACGGTCTAATCGTTCAGTTGCCAATACCCGATCATATATCTGTCCGGAAAGTTACGGACATGATAAAGCCCGAAAAAGATGTCGATGGTTTTCATCCTGTCAATGTCGGAAGGATGGTAAAGAACCTTCCTGCCTATATTTCTGCGACTCCTCACGGGATCATGGAGTTGCTGGAACGTTACAATGTAGAGACAGAAGGAAAACATTGTGTCGTGATCGGGCGCAGTGAGATTGTTGGTTCTCCGATGAGCATTTTGCTTGCCAGAAAATCAAAGCCGGGAAATTGTACAGTCACATTATGCCATAGCCGTACGAAGGATATTAAATCATTCACGTTACAGGCAGATATTGTTATCGCAGCGCTGGGCAGACCGGGCTTTTTAAAAGGGGATATGGTTAAAGAAGGAGCTGTTGTGATCGATGTGGGCATAACACGGGTGAAAGATGCCAGCAAAAAAAGTGGCTTTGCCCTGAAAGGCGATGTGGATTATGAAGAAGTAGCCCCTAAATGCAGTTACATCACACCTGTTCCCGGAGGCGTAGGTCCTATGACACGGGCTTCATTACTTACGAATACATTGCTATCTGCGCAGAAATTGATCTACTGATCTTTTTTTGCCAGCATACGAAATAGAACATCCTTACATGTGCAGGAAGTATTTTTCTGGTTAACAATTCGTTACAGGTACGATTATGAGCAAGGAAATAAAGATTGATAACAAACTGCCCCTGATGGAAACCTTTTATTCCGTACAGGGAGAAGGGTATTTTCAGGGTAAGGCGGCCTATTTTATTCGCCTAGCCGGTTGTGATGTAGGATGTGTGTGGTGTGATGTCCGCGAATCGTGGGATGCATCAAAAAGTCCAATGACGAGCATACGGGATATCATTGCCAAAGCCTCCGAAGCGAAATCGAGGATCGCTATTGTTACCGGTGGTGAACCACTAATGTACGATCTGACCCAACTTACCGAAGCACTGAAAAAAAACGGATTCGACACACACCTTGAAACTTCGGGAGTACATACGCTGACAGGCAATTGGGACTGGATTTGTTTCTCACCCAAAAAGTTTAAAGAACCCCGCCCTGAATATTTTGAAAAGGCCGATGAACTTAAAATAGTTGTTTACAATAAAAATGACCTGTTATGGGGTGAATCTATGGCAAATAAAGTGAAAAAATGGGGATGTCGCCTGTATTTTCAACCCGAATGGTCGAAGTCTGAAAAATTATTACCTCATATAATTTCTTACGTAAAAAGAAATCCACATTGGGAAATTTCGTTACAGATTCATAAGTTTATGGATATACGATAAGAAATGAGATACCTTTTTATATTACTATTTGCTGTTTCCACCATCTGTTATGGTCAGAAATCGTCTTATTCTTCCAAATCGAAAAAGGCGATTAAGTATTACGAGGAAGCTACATTGAACATCAAAAGAAGACAATTTCCTGAAGCTATTCAAAAGCTCAATAAAGCCGTTGAAAAAGACAAAGACTTTATTGAAGCACATCTCAAACTCGCCTTTTGTTACGATATTTTCCGGAATATGAAGCTTCAGGAATACCATCTGGAAGAAGTTGTCCGGATAGCGCCTGATCCGAAACGAATAAAAAATGTGTATTATTCCCTGGGGAGGGTATATTTTAAACAAGGAAAATACCAACAGGCCAACGAAGCGCTCGGCAAATTGAAATCGATGGGTATTGAGAATGAGAAGATCAAACAGGATGTGGAAGTCCTGGAAAAAAATATAAATTTTGCACTCGAAAATCTGGTTAAAAAAGTAGATATAGATCCACACCCTATGCCGGACATAATAAATGCATTCCCACTTCAGTATTTTCCGGCATTAACAGCCGATGAAGAGATCATCATTTATACAGTACGTCATGGAGATGCTTTCTATGAAGATGAAGATATTTACATAAGCGAAAAAGATCCGGATGGCAACTGGCAGACACCCGTTTCCATTTCTCCGAACATAAATTCCGAGTTTAATGAAGGAACATGTTCGATCTCAGCTGACGGAAGGACGCTGATATTTACCAATTGTCAGGGGAGAAAAGGGGTAGGAAGATGTGATCTGTACATTAGTTACAAAGAAGGCGTGGAATGGTCTGTGCCTGAAAATCTGGGAAGAGAGGTGAACTCAAGGTCCTGGGATTCGCAGCCATCACTATCAGCTGACGGCAGACAGCTCTTTTTTATTTCCGATCGTGCAGGAGGAGTGGGGAAAAAAGATATATGGATGTCTGAAAAAGACCGTGAAGGAAACTGGACACAGGCCCGGAATCTTGGTCCCGGCGTGAATACACCTGAGGATGAAGTATCTCCGTTCATCCATGTGAACGGTACAACATTGTTTTTTGCCTCAGAAGGATATCCCGGATTTGGTGGATTTGATATTTACAGTACAGAAAAGACGGATACTTCATGGTCAGAACCGAAGAATCTGGGGTATCCGATCAATACGCATGAAGATCAACTGTCGTTGTTTGTTTCGACAAGCGGCGAAAGAGGGTATTATTCGTTTGAAAAAATTAATTCGGAGGGGCGTAAGGAAAGCTTTTTGTATCAGTTTGAATTTCCTGCATCTGCTGTTATGGAACACAGAAGCACCTTTTTAAAAGGACATGTTTACGATGAAGAAACAAAAGAGCCCATCAATAGCACCATAGAATTGTATACCCTTGGTGAAGACAAGCCTCTGAGCATCTTCAGATCTGACCCTGTTTCGGGTGAATATTTTTCAATTCTGAATGAAGGCGGACAATATGCCTTGTTTATTGAAAGTGAAGGGTATCTGTTTGAAAGCCAGACATTTAATCTCGAATCCGGAAAGCTGCTGAAACCTGTTTACAGGGATATATTCCTTAAACCTTTGAAAACAGGTATCTCCACACGTCTGAACAATATCTTTTTTGAACACGACAGCTACGAACTGTCGGATGCATCGATAACCGAACTCCGGAAGATCGTATGGTTCTTCGATGATAACCCATCAATAAAAGTGGAGATATCGGGTCATACCGACGATAATGGCGCCTCCGACTATAATCAAAAGTTATCTGAACAACGTGCAAAGGCGGTATATGAATTTTTACGAAGTGAAGGCGTTGATCAACAGAATCTTACCTATAAAGGATATGGTGAAAGCAAGCCGGTAGCCCCGAATACCAGTGATGAAAACCGTCAGCTTAACCGCAGGATTGAATTTACGCTTATAAAGTAAATACCCCTGAATTCCTTTATAAAAGCATTATTTGCCAATAATAGTTAAAATATATCAAACAAAATAACTAAGCTGATCTACATATTTTTTTATCATCATACCGTTATTGCGTATATGAAAACATGAATGTCTGTGTTTTGTCTATAATAATTTATAAATATTGAAGAAAAAGTAAAATAAATCACGATTATTCCTGTTGTTTTTAAAATTCAGCATTAGTATTTAATAAGCCTGTAAAAAAAGATTATCACACATTGTGTTTTAAAAATAATTACGTAATATTGCCAATATTACAAATTATGAGCTTTTGTATGGTTGGATTTAAAAAAATGGAGCTCTTTTTGTGATAATTTAATAATTGTTGTTTTTGATCATTTCTGGGAATTAAAAAGTGCAACCATTTTATGGTAAATGTGTTGTTATTTGGTGTATCAATAATATGTGTTAATGATCGTTTGTAGGATTTAACCGGGTATTATAAAAATGTCTTGTTATGGTTGATTTTAAACAAAAATCTTACTTACGGGTTGTTTAAAATTGTTCATGTTTTTTGAACAATGATGAATGAAAGCGTTCATTAAATATATAATTTATTGAAATACAACAAAAACTTATAAATATGTTTATATAAACATGTTATTTACTGTGAAAAATTAACAGAAGTATGTTTTTTTTGTTTTTATAAAAAATTAACTTTAGATAGAGATCATTTTATTACTAAACTTAACTGATTAAATATGAAGAGGATTTTACTTAGTCTGATTCTGTTGTTTATGATGATATCCTCAATATCATTGGCACAGGAACGGAAAATTACAGGTAAAGTCACCTTTGCAGATGACGGCTCACCGGTACCGGGTGCCAATGTTACACTAAAGAACTCTGCAATAGGTGTCATTACTGACGTGAATGGAAACTATTCCATTAATGTCCCGGAAGCAGGGGGCATTTTAGTATTTAGTTACATCGGTCTGGCAACTGTCGAACAGGAGATCGGCAGTCGTAGCTCAATTGACGTAAAAATGGCGACAGATGTAACTGAGTTATCTGAGATCGTGGTAACAGCTGTAGGGATTGAAAGAGAGAAAAAAGCGCTGGGTTATGCTGTCGCTGACCTCGGAAGTGAAAAAGTTCAGCAAAGAGCCGAACCGGATGCCGTACAGGCATTACAGGGTAAAGTACCAGGGGTCAACATCATTGGCTCAGACGGTGCTGTAGGTTCAGGGAATAACATCACCATCCGTGGTAATTCATCGATGCTTGGAAATAACCAGCCTTTATTCGTTGTTGACGGTGTGCCGTTTGATAATACGACCTATGCCTCAGGAAGTTTTACAAACATGTCCACATCTTCAAACAGATCATTTGACCTTGATCCGAACAACATTGAATCCATTACCGTACTGAAAGGCGCCGCTGCTGCTGCACTATACGGCTCAAGAGCTGCCAACGGTGTGATCGTTGTTACGACAAAGGCATCAAGAAAAACAAGTAAAAAAGGATTTGAAGTTACGTTTAACTCTGGTTATAATGTAGAAAAAGTAGCCAACCTTCCTGATTATCAGGGTCAATATACACAAGGTAACAACTTTAAATATGTTCCCTCAAACTATGGAACATGGGGAGCTCCGTTTGATGTTAACAGCCCTGCCTGGGATAATCCGCTGAACGGTGATTATATCCTGAGCATTGACCGTAACGGAAATGCATGGGTACCTCATCCTTACGGAGGAAGACTTCCTTCTCTGGCAGATGATTCAGTTATATTAAAACCCTATTTTCCGGCAGAACAATTCTATGAATCAGGTAATCTGATCGAGAACGCTATAAGCCTTTCGACAGGTACGGAAAAAGCAAATTTTGTCGCCGGTTTCAGTCATATGTACAATAAAGGTATTGTCCCGAATAACTATGTTACCAGGATAAGTGCTAACATCGGTGGTAATGCACAGTTTGATAATGGCATCTTTCTGGGAGGTAGCTTCAATTATGTCACATCGGATATGACCTCGCCTCCTACCTCGGGTTTATATACTGCAAACTCCAGTGTTAACCAGCGTACATTATTTACGCCTCCAAACATAGACCTGGCAGGATGGCCTTATATAGATTCGGAAGGAAACGGCGTATTCTATCGTGGTGATAACGATAACCCGTATTTCCTTGCGTATCATTCACCAAATACAAGTATTGTAGACAGATACTATGGAAACATGTCAATAGGATATGAAATAACGGATTTCCTTACCGTATCTTATAAAGCAGGTTTTAACGGATTCAATGATCGCAGAATAGGCGTATTGCCGATATCGTCTGTTGACGCACCTTTGGGTGAAATCAAATCAGATGATATCCGGAGACTTGAATTTGACGGAACACTTATGTTTAACCTCGATCTGGAGCTGAATGACAACATTGACCTCACAGCGATTCTTGGTCATAACATCAACGACAGAAAACTCGTTCGTCAGTCATTTGTTGGTAGCACCATCATCGTACGGGATATTAATGACCTTGACAATACTGCCAAAGTTATTCCGAACGGAGGTTCAAAATCCCATCAGCGTTATCAGGGTATTTTTGCTGACCTTACTTTTGGGTACAAAGACTGGGCATTTCTTAACCTGACCGGTAGAAATGATGTCTCTTCAACACTTCCAAAATCAAACAGAAGCTATATGTACGGAGGAGTAAGTGGTTCGGTAATATTAACCGATGCGCTCGGGCTGAAGAGCAATATTCTGGATTTCGGAAAGCTCCGAATGGGGTATGCACGTGTTGGTAACGACACAGATCCATACTATCTCGAAACGTATTTTTTAACCAATAGTGGAATTGGAAACAACATTGCAAATCTGGACTTTCCATTCGGAGATGAAAATACTCAGACATTAAGTAACAGGATTGGTAATCCGGATCTGAAACCTGAGCTGACCACCGAATTTGAAACAGGGTTCGAAGTACAGTTGTTCCAGAATAAGATTAACCTTGATTTCACATACTACAGCAGGGTAACAACAGATCAGATTGTTCCGATTTCTGTAGCCCCGTCATCAGGTTTTAGCTCAAAAATTTCTAATATTGGTAAAGTGACCAACGAAGGAGTGGAAATTGGATTAGGTCTGACACCTTTGCGAATGAGAAACGGTTTTACCTGGGATATCCTTGGAGTGTTTACACACAACAAAAATATGATCAAGGAGATTGGTGGAGGATTGGATGAAGTATTTGTTAACGGTTATTCAAATACCATCCGGGTCGTACACGTTGCAGGTAAAGAATACGGATTGATCAAAGGTAGTGTGGCTGCCCGCCATACAGACGGTAGTCTTTTGGTTGACCCGACAACGGGTAAACTTATTGAAGCTCCGGATCAGGAAATTATCGGCAATCCGAATCCTTGTTTTACACTGGGTCTCACCAACACGTTCAAATTCAAAGGATTTACACTGGACGTATTGTTTGACTATAAACATGGTGGCGAAATGTGGTCAGGAACCTACAACCAGCTGTTTGGTCGTGGTCTGACTACCGAGACTATACCTGATCATCCGAATGGCAGGGAAATCACCCTGGTTATTCCTGGTGTTGTCGGTGATCCGGAAACATTTAAAGCAGTGCTTGATGAAGAAGGAAACCCAATACCTAATGGTACCCAGCTGACGGTTAACGACTGGTATTTTATCAATACCTTCGGCTCAGCCGGTCCGAATGAATTCTCCGTTTTTGATATGACAACAATCAGACTTCGTGAGATATCACTTTCATATGAAATTCCTTCCGAGATCCTGGAGAAAACACCTTTCGGATCAGCACGGTTGTCCCTCATCGGACGTAACCTGTGGTACAGAGCGGTCAATTTCCCGAAAAGTCTGAATTTTGATCCTGAAACGAACTCATTGGGAGCAGGTAATATTGAAGCACTTGAAGGCAACCTGTCAGGTAATGCTCAGGGTGTTGACTTTGGGATGATCCCGAAACCAAAACGTTCTGGTGTCAACCTTATGCTCACATTCTCAAATCATAAATTCGAATAATGATGAAAATTAAATTTAGATATAAAATACTAATACCGGTAGTAATGATGTTGTATCTGGTCGGGTGTTCAAGCGACTGGATGGATGTCAACCGAAATCCGAATTCACCTACTACCGCCTCACTCAATCTGCTGTTGCCGGATGCTCAGGTAACTATGGGGTTTTACCTGAACAGGATAACAAATGAGAATGCAGCGATTTTTGTACGGCAGTATTATAGTCTGTCGGAAAGCCAGTATACACATAATTCAAGCACCTATGCAACATCGCTTGATAACATTTTTACCGGCGCACTGAAAGATTTTCAGGTAATTATCGAACAGGGCACCTCTCAAAAAAGATGGCATTATGTCGGAGTCGCCAAAGTATGTAAAGCGTACACCTATATGACATTGGTAGATATTCTTGGTGATATTCCCTACGATGAAGCGCTTAACGGAGAAACAAATCTTCAGCCGAAATATGAAGATGATGCCCAGGTGTATGCCAAGATCATGACATTGCTTGATGGTGCAATAAGTGACCTCAGTAAAGATGATCTGGATATTGATGGAGATGTGATCTATGGGGGAAACCCTGATTTGTGGATCAAGGCTGCAAAATCCATAAAGTTCAGAATGTATCTGAATACCAGACTGGTAGATGCTTCTGCATCTTCAAATGGTATTGAAGCGCTGTTAACTGATGATGATTTGATCAGTACCAGCAATGAAGATTTTCAATTCCAGTTCGGAGATGGTGATGCACCGCTAAACAGACATCCGATGTACCAGCAGGAATATGCCGGTGAAGACAACAAGGGTTTCTATATGGACAATTACTTCATGTTTAACCTTATCGAAAAAGAAGACCCAAGATTGCCGTACTATATCTACCGGCAGGACGATGGTTCAGGTTTATCCTTCGAAACGTATCCATGTGCTACCAGAACAGATTGTATCTACGGATATTTGGGAGATAATCCGAATCTTCCTTCCGGAGCAGGTGACGGTTATATCGGTCGCGACCATGGAGACCCTACCGGGTTGCCGGGTGACAATACCATTCGTTCAACATTTGGTGTATATCCGATCGGAGGTTCTTATGATGACGGAGCATTTGAAGAACGTACTGTAGAAACAGGTTCGGGAGGCGCAGGCATCTATCCGATGGTTACAACCTTTATGATGAAATTTATGCAGGCAGAAGCAGCGCTTATGCTGGGAACTACCGGTGACCCAAAAACATTGCTGGAAGAAGGTATACGAGCATCCATGAGCAAAGTTGAGTCTTTCTCACTATCAGTTGATGAAAATGCTGCAGCTATGGATACCTCAGATATAAATGATTATGTGGATGAAATCCTGGCTGCTTATGATGCTGCCTCAGATGATACACAACGTCTGAATGTGATCATCAAGGAGAAATATTATGCATGTTTTGGTAATGGCCATGAAGTGTATACCGACTACAGAAGAACCGGTATGCCGCTGGATCTGCCTAAATCACTGGCACCTGCAGCACCATTTCCGTTGAGGTTGTATTACTCAGTCAACGAAGTGAATACCAACCCCAATACGCCGGCGCAACCCAGTATGACTACACCGATTTTCTGGGATAAGTAGTATTAAAATTTAAAGATGAAAAAATGAGAAATACAATTAAATATATAGTATCGGCAATCTTGATATTCGGGATTTATTCCTCATGTACCAATGAGGACCTGAAGCCCTATCCCAGGATGGAAGATAACTACGGTGCAGTGACATTAGTTGAGATGAATCCGGATAAAACATATTATAATGCGATAAATGATATTGCTGCAGAAGAAGTTGAATTTACACTGGATGTCAACGATTTTGGTGTTACTGATGTGAACAGCATTGATGTTGAACTGGTATTTACACAAAAGGATGTGCTTGTGGATCTTGAAGGAAATCCGGCGGACTCCGTATGGGCTACTGTTTTGCTTGAAACAGTTACATCTTTACCTGCAACATTAAATTATAACGGTCAGGAAATTGCCAATGCAATTGGTATTGATATTGATGATCTTAAAGTGGGAGATAATTTTCTTCTTACATTTCCAATCAATACTGCTGATAACAGAAGACTGACAGTTGCGTTAAGTTCCAGCTTATGTAACGAACCTTTGCAGCCTTCCTTTGGAGGATGTTCGGTTCAATGGGGGATTTCGTGTCCTTCAGCTATCCCAACAGGAACATGGGAAGTTTATATTGTGGCATCTGATGTTACTTACGAGGTAGAAATTAATGCTTCTACATCTGCGGGTGCGTATACAATGCCAAATTTCAACCTTGATTATCAGCCAGGGTTCTACCTTACATTTGATGAATTACCTATATCAGGTGGTTTTACGGATGTATGTAATACTCTATATCTGAATAAGGTAGGGGATCATGATGTTCAATGGACTTCAGTTGGTGTTTATGATCCTGTAAACCAAACTATTACATTTGACGAAATATCTGATCCTGCATATGGACAAGGGCCATGGGATAATAGTGGTCAATCATATGTATTAAAATATGTTGATTAATAGAAATCAAAATAAAAAAGAGGCTGTATTAAACACAGCCTCTTTTTTTTACTAACTAACCAAATATGAATTTTTTAAGATCATAATTTTCTAATGATCACTATATCCCATTTCTAGTGTTTTTATCCCTACATGTGTTGCTCCATTTGATTCAGTGATGTTGATTCTGTATTTTTTGTAAAAGGTATTGTTTTCAAATTCATATGTTTGATAAGTCAAACTAGTGACATTATTGATTTCATGAAGGGTGACCCAGCCGTTATCTTCATCACTGTTTGAGGCTTCAAGTTTAAATGCTTTTGGGTTCTTTCCTGTACCATCGTCAAATGGTAATAAACGGTATACATTTATCATTGTCGGAGCAGGGAATATATATATTATTTTATCATCTCTATTCATTAAAGGAGATTCCCAATAGGTGCTATTATCATTATCAAATACATAAAACGGATCATGCATTGGTACATATAAATTGGAGAACAGCACCTCTCCCGAAGGTTCAGTACTACTTGTCATAGCAGGAATACTATTTGAACAGGTAACAACAATATCACAACTGGCCTTAAAATCCCCGTCAGTTGTTGTTGCGGTGATCCTGGTTAATCCTCCCTGCTTACCTGAAATGGTTATACCTCCTGAAGTGATGGTAAGTGTCGCGATATCTTCGTTTTCAATTTTCCAGTTATAGGAGAGATTGGAAGCATCAGAAGGTAAAACCGTCGCGGTAAGACCGGTATGTGTATTTCCTTTTGCGATTACGATTTTACTCTCGCTAAGCTGGATCCCAGTAACCCGTTTTACCACTTCCACTTCACATGTAGCTATTTTATTACCGTTCTCAGTCGTTACTGTGATTATAGCAGTACCCTTATCAACCCCTGTTACCTTTCCGGATGCGTCTACAGTAGCCACCTTGGTACCCGAACTGGACCAGCTCACGTTTTGGTTGGATGCATTGGCAGGTTCAATGGTAGCTACCAGTTGAATGAACTCACCAATATCCACACTGGTCGAATTCTGGTTAAGGTCCACCGAGGTGACATTTACAGATTCCACCGTCACTTCACACGTAGCATTGAATCCGCCGTCCGTTGCAGTGGCCGTAATGGTGGCCGTTCCTGGCTTGATGGCTTTCAGGCCTCCTTTGTCTACCGTAACGATCTCTTTGTCGCTGGAGGTCCACGTGATGGTCATGATGGAAGCATTTTCAGGCAGAATAGTGGCGGTCAGGGTAGTGGTATTGTCTAGCCCAAGTGTAAGGGTAGATTTGTCCAGTGCAATACTTTCAACAGCCACATAGGTTTGATCGGGCTTTTTAACGGTTACTTTGCAAACAGCCGATTTGGCACCATCGCGGGTTATGACTTTGATATTTGCCTCCCCGGGCGCTATTGCTTTTACAGATCCGATATCATTGACCATAACAACGGACTGATTGTCGCTGGTCCATGTAACGTCCTTGTTATAGGCATCGGATGGCATGATTACCGCCGAAAGGTTATCAGAATCATCGACATCCATGGACAAGCTGGTAGGAGATACT
>JBNKDZ010000083.1:0-21161 GCA_050288525.1 Cyclobacteriaceae bacterium | reverse complement strand
TTTGTTTTTTTCAATTGTAATTTGATCTATCATTAAGAAATAGTTTGTTTTTGGAGCAAATATTTTCTTTCTGCTCCCATCCCATTATTATTCTGTCAGAATCAATCTTTTTGATTGTGCTGTGGATTCGTCAATAATCAGGGCACAGATATAATCACCACTTTTCAGGGTGCCCCCTTCAATAATTATGGATGTATTGTCTCGCTCATTAACAGGTATTGTTTTATGGATCTTACCATTCATATCAACAATAACCAATTCAGCTCTTGATATATCCTGTGGAAGGAACATTTCAATTGTAGTAGCAGACATATACGAATCAGGATGGTTCTGAAATAATCTGGCACCATTTGAATTTTGTGATGTGTTCCCGGCGGAGCTATTGATTATGGAAGTACTTAGTTCATCAATTTCTTTCCGTTGATCATCAATGATGGTTTTCAGTTCTTGTAGAGCTTTAACAAGAGGAACGACAAATTCGGAATATCTGATAGCATAGTGGTCTGTATTATTTTTTGGAGTTTCAATTCCATAGAATGCATAGTTTTTCTCCTTAACCAGTTTTTCTACTTCCTGGGCCACAAGACCTGTTGTGGCAATGGATTCTTTATGGTCAGTTGTAAACAATTCTACCGTATCAAGTCCCTGGAAGTTGTTAAATGCTTCCACATCAATTTCATAGCTGACAGGACGTAACTCATTAATAAAGTCCAGTCCGGGAATATTATTTCGAATGTTTTTCTTAAACCTCCTGTCAGAAAGCACAGACCAACTAACCTGTCCACCAATACTGGTAGTAAATGAATTTCCTATTCGTGCCTGGTTGGAGGCATTTGCAAGGGTTAAATATCCTATTGCAATCGTATTATCATAGCTGGAATTTGGTCCTGATAATCTTCCAATAGCCACATTTCTTTCTCCATAGGTATTTAACCTCCCGCTATAATAGCCAATAAAAACATTATATTCTGATTTGATATTGTATCCACTTAAATATCCTAAATAGGAATTATAAATACCTGAATTAAGATATCCACTATACTCACCAATAAAAGTATTTAAGGTAACACTATCTGAATTATAACCACTTTTTGTACCAGAAAATACACTGTAAAAACCAGAACTATTGTAATTACATTGATGACCAAAAGCTACATTTCTAATACCAGGTGAAATATAACCACTTTTATAACCCATATATGTACTATAGTAATCATCAGTAGTATAGCCACTTGCATAACCAGAAAATGTATTATGATCACCTGTACAATTCCTGCCAGCATTTGTTCCGGTGAAGGTGTTTTGGGCAAAGACACCAACTCCTGCAAATATGAACGGTATTAATAAAATATATAGTTTCATTATTTTAGTTTTTTGTAATAGTAATTTGTTTTAATATGATTAAAGGATCTATCCCGTATGTTGCAAGCAATCTATTCTGACAGTATCAGTCTTTTTGATTGGATTATCCTACCATCAACAACCAGGGTATAGATATAAACACCACTTATCAGGGTTCCTTTTTCAATGGTAATGGAAGTGTTTCCACGTTCGCTTACAGGTAATTTTTTCAGGATCTTACCATCTATATCTATTATATGAACTTCAGCCTGGGCAATATCTCCAGGAAGGAACATAGCAATTGAAGTAGAAGATGAAAATGGATTTGGAATATTTTGATACAATTGAACTCTGGAGAGAATATCTGACATGTTTGAAAATTCTGGTATAGCAGACCGTAATTCAGAGATCTTTTCCTGTTGTCTTTCAACAATCGTGCTCATTTCCTGAACAGCTTTGATAAGAGGAATAACAAATTCGGAATATCGTATCGCATAATTGTCGTTTTCATTCTGAGGGGCTTCAACTCCATGAAATTCAAAATTGTTTTCCGATACCAGTTTTTCGACTTCTTGTGCCACAAACCCTGTAGAGACAACTGGAGCAGTTCGGGCATCGGTGTATGAAGCGACAGTATCCAGCCCCTTAAATTTATCAAGTGCCTCTTTATCAATCTCATAACTAACAGGATGTAATTTGTTTATGAAATCCAGTCCGGGAACATTTTCCTCAATGTTTTTCTTAAACCTTCCATCCGATAGGGTTGACCAAGCTACCTGCCCACCTATACTGTTTATATTTGTGTTTCCGATACGTACCTGGTTGGAAGCTGTATTTTTGCAGAAGGCTCCAATAGCAACTGAATTTTCTAAATTTGATTTGGTTTGTCCAGACTGATATCCAATAGCTATATTAAAACTTCCTGTCACATTATTACTTGCAGCCCATGTACCAAGGAAGATGTTTGAAAATCCTTCCAAATTGTTATAACCACTGCAGTATCCTAAAAACGTATTATAATTTCCCCCGTTAATTCTACCAGAATTACTTCCCATAAAGACATTATAACTCCCAAAATTTGAATACCCGGCTTGATACCCGTTAAAAATATTATGGTGCCCCTTGTTGTTATATCCACTTTTGGCACCTAATGCTACATTATAATTACCCTCCCCGTTGTTATATCCACTTTGATAACCATTAAATGTATTTTTGCTACCTGATATATTATATTGACCACTTGAATATCCAATAAATGTATTTTCATTACCTGTGGTATTGCGCCCGGCATACGTTCCCCTGAAAGTGTTGTATTGGGCAAAGGCCCCGAATCCCGAAAGAATTAGGGCAATTAAAATAGTGTAAGCTTTCATAAGCATATTAGTTTTTAGGGTTAAAATGTGTGAATAAGCATAGAGCACAGGACACAGGGACAATTCTCAAATCCCGGCTCCATACGCTATACAGTTTGTTTATTCAGTAATTATCAATCTTTTTGAAAGTGCGATGTTACCATCAACTACCAAAGCATAGATGTAAACACCACTGTTCAATGTTCCTTTTTCTAAGGTAATGGAAGTATTTCCCCTTTCGTTTACAGATATTGTTTTCAGGATCCTGCCATCTGCATCAATGATCTTAACTTCTGCACTGGAGATGTTTTGTGGAAGGTACATTTCAATTGAAGTGGAAGATGTAAAGGGGTTCGGATGATTTTGATATAGTTGTACTCCATTATTCAACCTACCATCGTCCGAAACATTTACCAACGTAGTTCGAAGTTCAGAGATCTCTTTTTGTTGATTTTCAACTATTGCAGTCAGTTCCTGAACAGCTTTGACCAGTGGAACCACAAATTCAGAATAACGGAGAGCATAGTTGTCTTTATCATTTTTCGGGGCTTCAACACCATGAAATTCATAGTTTTTTTCCTTCACCAGTTTTTCGACCTCCTGTGCGACAAAACCTGTAGTTACTACCGGTGCAGTATGGGAATTTGAGTATGAGGAGATGGTGTCCAGCCCTAGAAATTTATCTAATACTTCCATATCAATTTCATAACTGACAGGTTGCAATTCGTTGATAAAATCAAGGCCTGCTACATTTCTTTTAAGGTTTTTATTAAATCTTTCGTCTGCAAGAGTTGACCAGGATAACGGTCCGCCAATGCTGTTTGCATTTGTATTTCCTATACGTACCTGGTTGGAAGCTGTGGTTCTGCAAAATGCTCCGAGGGCAATTGAATAATTTAAATCCTTTATGCTTTGATTGGCTCCGTTTCCTATGGCTATATTTTGATTTCCTGTAACATTATTTTCACCAGCGCCAACTCCTATAAATGTATTTTCATTTCCATATGAATTATTGAGACCGCTTTGATATCCGAAAAAGGTATTTTTTTCACCCGTTGTATTTCTATATGCACACTTATACCCTGTAAAAGTATTATACGAAGCCTTGTTATTGAAACCACTTGATTGACCTGTAAAGGTATTGTAAGCGCCATTTTTATTATAACCGCCACATAAATTTCCAGTAAAAGTATTATTCGAACCGGTTGTGTTACTATATCCACTTTTATTTCCGGTAAAGGTGTTATTAGAACCTGTGGTATTATTTGTCCCGGCACTAGATCCGGTAAAGGTATTTTCAGGCTGAGCAAAAGCTCCTATACCAGATACCAGAAAGGCAATTAAAATTGCATAGGTTTTCATAGCATATTAGTTTTAGGGTTAAAAAATTTACATTTTTATATGCAAATATAAAAATGTAAAGCATAATTCGAACGAAAAGCATAGAGAAAGAGCTTTGATTTTAGCTCTTTACTCTATACTATATGATTATTTTATTCAGTAAGAATCAATCTTTTTGACTGTGCGATGTTACCATCAACAACCAAAGTATAGATGTAAACGCCACTTTTCAGGGTACCTTCTTCTATGGTAATAGAGGTATTTCCCCTTTCGCTTACAGATACCGTTTTAAGGATTTTGCCATCAACATCAATGATCTGTACTTCTGCATGGGAGATGTCCTGTGGAAGGTACATTTCGATGGAAGTGGAAGATGTAAACGGATTTGGACGATTTTGGTATAGTTGTATACCATTCAGACTACCTGATTGGTGGTCAATTGTTCCGTTTGTTAGTCCTGATCGCAACTCAGAGATCTCTTTTTGCTGGCTTTCAATCATTTTTTGTTGCTTCTCAACAATATCTTTTTGGCTTTCAACCATAGCACTCAATTCCTGAACAGCTTTTACCAGGGGGACTACGAATTCGGCGTATCTTATCGCGTAATTATCCTTTTCATTTTCCGGTGCTTCCACACCATGGAATTCATAGTTTTTTTCCTTCACCAGTTTTTCAACATCCTGGGCCACAAAACCGGTCGTTATCACTGGTGCTGTTCGGGCATTTGTGTAAGAGGAGACGGTATCGAGTCCGAGGAATTTATCCAGTGCTTCCATATCAATTTCATAGCTGACAGGTTGCAATTCTTTGATAAATTCCAGTCCGGCTACATTTTTCTTCAGGTTTTTCTTAAATCTTCCGTCTGAAAGGGTGGACCAGGATACCTGTCCGCCGATGCTGTTTATACTTGAGTTCCCTATTCGTACCTGATTGGAAGCGGTGGTTCTACAAAATGCACCTATTGTTACGGTATTGCTAATATCTGATACATTTGGACCAGCTAAAAATCCAATAGCGGTATTTTCATCACCTAATACATTATTTTGTCCGGTCATGCAACCAATAAAAGTATTATATCTACCTTCAGTATTTAATAATCCACTAAAAAAACCTGTAAATGTATTTTGATAACCTGTTGTGTTATAATAACCACTATAATAACCGGAGAATACGTTATTATCACCAATATTATTATAACCACTATATTTTCCAAAAAATGAATTACTGCCACCTAATTTATTATTCAAACCACTTTGATATCCATAAAATGAATTACTACTACCAGTTGTATTATTCAAACCACTTTGATACCCTGTAAAGGTGTTCGAATATTGGGCAAGAGACCCGAATCCTGTTAAAATTAATGCAATTAAAATCGTATAAGTTTTCATAATTTAAATTATTTGGTTATTAAATAACATAGTACAAAGAGGCAAAGGAAAAATTTTCCTCTGCCATCCACTTTGCCCTATGCCCTTTGTTTATTCCGTAAGTATCAATCTTTTTGATTGTGCGATGTTACCGTCAACAACCAAAGCGTAGTTGTAAACACCACTATTCAAAGTTCCTTCTTCGATGGTAATGGAGGTATTACCCCTTTCATTTACCGATACTGTTTTTAGGATCCTGCCATCCATATTAATGATCTGTATCTCAGCCCGTGATATGTCTTCAGGCAGGTACATTTCGATGGAAGTGGAAGAAGTTGCCGGAGTCAGATTGTTTTGGAATAACTGAATCCCGCTGATTCCTGATACATCCTTTGAACCATTCGATAAAACAGAAAGGAGTTCAGAAATCTCTTTTTCCTGACTTTCCACGATCGCATTCATCTCCTGAACTGCCTTTACAAGGGGAACAACAAATTCAGAGTATTGAATGGTATAGTTGTCTGTTTCATTTTGCGGGGCTTCCACGCCATGGAATTCATACTTTTTCTCTTTCACCAGTTTTTCGACATCCTGGGCCACAAAACCTGATGTGGTTATTGGGTTAACACGGATATCCAGGGTATCAATCCCCCGGAATTTTCTCAGAGCTTTTTCATCAATTTCATAGTTTACCGGTTGTAATTCCATAATAAAATCCAACCCGGCCACATTATCTTTCACATTTTTCTTAAACCTTCCATCCGACAGTACTGACCATCCTACTATTCCACCAATATTATTTGTGTTTGTATTTCCAATGCGAACCTGGTTTGAGCCAGTGCAGCTTGCACTGTATCCTATAGCAATTGAATTGTTATAATTTTCTGAAAAAGCTGCTGCATAACCCAATAAAATATTGTGATTCCCTGTTGTATAATTTCCCCATCCAATACAAGTATTAAAAGATCCCGTTGTATTTTTATAACCTGAAGCGTATCCAAAAAATGTATTGAGGGTACCTGTTGTATTGTTCATACCGGAATAACTTCCTATAAATGTATTTTTTGATCCGGAAGTATTGTCCTTGCCACTCAGATAACCGGCAAAGACATTATTATCACCCTGATTGTTGTAACCACTCTGATAACCAATAAATACATTCCATCTTCCATTGCTGTTATAACCACTTTCATAACCGTTAAACGTATTCAGGATTCCGGTTGTATTCATCCGGCCACTTGAATATCCTTTAAAGGTGTTACCATAACCTGTTGTGTTGCTGGCACCGGAATACGTTCCTGTGAATGTATTATATTGGGCAAAAGCGCCATATCCGGTAAGGATTATTGATATTAAAAGAATATATGCTTTCATTATTTTGTTTTTTTCATTTATAATTTGATCTATCATTTAGAAATTGTTTTTTATCGGAGCAAATATTTTCTTTCTGCTCCCATCCAATTATTACTCTGTCAGGATCAATTTTTTTGATTGTGCCATGGATCCATCAATAATCAGAGCACAGATATAATCACCGCTTTTCAGGGTTCCCTCTTCAATAATTATGGAAGTATTTCCCCGCTCACCTACAGGTATTGTTTTTTGAATCCTACCATTCATATCAAGAATTAGTAATTCAGCTTTTGATATATCCTGTGGAAGGAACATTTCAATTGGAGTAGCAGACATATACGAATCAGGACGGTTTTGATATAATCTTGCACCATATGAATTTTGTGATATGTTCCCTGCGGCGCTATTGATTATGGCAGTACGAAGTTCATTAATTTCTTTCCGTTGATCCTCAATAATGTTTTTCAGTTCCTGAACGGCCTTTACAAGAGGAACAACAAATTCAGAATACCTGATAGAATAGTGGTCTTTGTCATTTTGCGGAGAAATAATACCATAAAAAGCATAATTTTTTTCATTAACCAGTTTTTCTACTTCCTGAGCCACAAATCCTGTTGTCAATATTGGTTTGACATTTTTATTGGAATACTGTTTTATAGTATCCATTCTATGGAATTTATTTATTGCCGCCACATCAATTTCGTAGCTGACCGGGCGAAGCTCTTTAACGAAATCCAGACCGGGAACATTTTGTCGCATGTTTTTCTTAAACCTTCCGTCTGATAACACTGTCCATCTTACTTGTCCACCGATCAGGTTGGTAGATGTATTTCCGATCAGAGCCTGATTGGATGCTGTTGCATAACAAGTTGACCCAATAGCAATAGTATTTTCAAGATCATCAATACCAGGTCCGGCCCATGATCCAATAGATGTATTATATTTTCCGGTATTACAGCCAAAACCACCAAAAGATCCAATGAACGTATTTCCACTTCCTGTTGTATTATTCAATCCGGTACCATATCCTAAAAATGTATTATGACTACTTGTATTATAAACTCCACTGTTATCTCCAACAAACGTACATAAGCTTCCGGAATTAACATAACCACTTCTCGTTCCAAAAAAAGTATTTAATGATCCAGCCGTTGTATTAAAAATAGATTCATGACCAATTGCTACATTTCCAAATTCAGTAGGATTAAGACCACTTTTATAACCCATAAACGTATTATCATGACCATCCTGAATATAGCCACTGGCATAACCTGAAAACGTGTTATCATAACCAGTGCAATATTTGCCGGCATATGTACCGGTAAATGTGTTTTGAGCGAAAACTCCAAATCCTGCACATATGAACGATATTAGTAAAGTATAAACTTTCATTATTTTAGTTTTTTTGTGTACTCATAATTTGTTAAAAAAGCGAATTATTTTCTCTATCCTACTCTGCCAGTATTAATCTTTTTGATTGGGCAACATTACCGTCAACAACCAGAGAATAGATGTAAACACCGTTTTTCAGAGTGCCTTTTTCCAGGGTAATGGAAGTATTTCCGCGTTCGGATACAGGTATTTTATGGAGGATCTTACCATCAATATCAATTATATGTACTTCTGCCTGAGTTATATCTCCGGGAAGGAACATTTCAATTGATGTAGCCGAGGTAAACGGGTTTGGAAGGTTTTGATTCAATTGTACCCTGTTGAGAATACCTGACATATCCGAATCATCGGGCAAAGCAGCACGAAGTCTTGTGATCTTTTCCTGTTGGTTTTCAACAATATTACTTAGTTCCTGAACAGCTTTTACAAGAGGTACAACAAATTCAGTATAACGGATGGTGTAGTTGTCTTTTTCATTTTGCGGCGCTTCGACTCCATAAAATGCATAATTATTTTCCTTAACCAGATCATCAACATCCTGAGCAATAAAACCTGTAGTGACTATGGCCGTTGTAGGGGCATCTGTAAAGGAGACCGTATCCAACCCCTGGAATTTGTTTAAGGATTCAATATCAATTTCATAGCTAACCGGATGTAGTTCTTTGATAAAATCCAGTCCTGCAACATTTTCCTTTATATTTTTCTTAAACCTTCCGTCCGATAGCACTGACCATCCGACCTGTCCACCTATACTGGTAGTATTAGTATTTCCGAATAGGATCTGATTCGAGGCTGTGTTTTCACGATAGGATCCTATAGCAATTGAATTTTCAAGGTTATTACTGGTTTGGCCTGCTGCATATCCTATAGAAATATTTCCACTTCCTGTCACATTATTTCCTGTCCAGGCTCCTAAAAAGATATTATTACCTCCAGTTTGATTGTTTTTGCCACTGGAATATCCAAAAAAAATATTAGAATGTCCTTCGTTTACAATACCCGTATTTCTCCCTAAAAAAATATTCAAATCCCCTTCATTACCAGAACCACTATTATTTCCAACAAAAATATTGTGATCACCCTTATTGATTTTACCACTTTGAACACCTAGTAACACATTGTACTTTCCTGTATTTTGATAGCCACTTTGATAACCACAAAATGTATTATAGCTTTTTGTTGTATTAAAATGACCGCTTGAATAGCCGATAAAGGTGTTTTCCATACCGGTAGTGTTGCTGTATCCCGCATACGTTCCCTTGAACGTGTTGTATTGGGCAAAAGCCTCCAATCCTGCGAGGCTTATCGCAATAAGCAAAGTGAAAACTTTCATAATTATTCGTTATAGATTAAACTTGATTTAAAATAATTTATTCTGCAATATATAAACGAATTGTTATAATAGTGTATTGTATTAGCAAAATGTAATTTATGTTGGAAAGGGAACACAAGTCCGATTATAAAAATGGTTGATGTACATCTTATGCGAAATATGTCATTTTAATGCCTTTTGAATCCTCACAATAATCTTTTTTTCTGTCTTGCTCCTCAATTCCATTCTGTTAACTTTGTCGTTTTCTTCATGAAATACTTTTTCCATTAAAGAAAAAAGTAAACAATATTCATAGTTATTGGTCTTAGTAAAAAGGCAGCATCCAAGCTGTAATTGTTTATAAACCGGATTGCGATTGAAGAACATATCAGAAAAAGACATTCAGGGACTGAGAAAGGCCGGTAAAACTGTTGCTACCGTATTGTGGGAGATGATCAACCATGTGCAGCCGGGTATGACGAGCATGCAGCTTGATATATTTGCTGGCGAAGTGCTGAAAAAGTCAGGTGCAAAATCAGCTCCCAGACAAACAGGCTTTCCGGGATATACCTGTATCAGTGTGAATGAGATCATCGCTCATGGTGTTCCTACACGACGTATCTTTCAAAGTGGTGACATGATAAATATCGATGTATCAGCTTCATGTGACGGGTATTTTGGAGATGTGGGGTATACCTTTATTCTAGGAGTAAAGAATGAAGAAGCTGAAAAGATCTGTGCATGTGCCAAAAATGCCACCATGAAAGCTATAGGGATGTCACGACCTGGCGTAAAGGTGAATGAAATCGCCCGGGTCATTGAACATGAAGCCAGAAGCAATGGTTATACGATCATTAAAAATCTGTGTAGTCACGGTGTGGGGAAGACATTGCATGCCCATCCGGTTAATATTCTGAATTATTACGAACCGGAAGAAACGACTGTCCTCGAAGCCGGAATGGCCATTGCCTGGGAACCTTATATCTCCTCATATGCCACCCGGGCGATAGAAACGAATAATGACTGGGATTTTACCACACACAACCAAAGCATCGTTGCACAGTTTGAACATACCATTCTGATTACTGAAAATGAACCGGAGATCCTTACTGTTTTATGAGGAAAGGGTGAAAGTGGAAAGGGTGAAAGTGAAAAGTGTGAAAGTGAAAAGTGACAGTATTCAATCCAGGTTTAATGCCATTTAGATAGGGTGGTAAATTGGAAAATGTAGTTAATAATTTCAGGTTGCAGCATCCAATGTCAGAAGCAGAATTTACAGGATTATAGGATTTCCTGATTACTAGATCCGGAATTAATTTCGTGTTAAATTAACCAATCAGAAATAAATTGAAATCCATATATGTTATTCCCCACTCCAACATACTATCTTTGCCAGATGAAAATGTATTGTTTTGAAAGTAACATTTGACCCAAAAAAGCGCATTTACGGGATCCTGTTTGCCATTACGACGGCTGTCTTCTGGGGATTTTTGGCGATATTCATAAAAATGGCTGTATTTGAAGTGAGCCCTGTTACTGTGGTGTGGTTTCGTTTTGCCATTGCTTTTACCATCCTGCTTATCTATTTCCTGATCAAAAATCCTTCCCGGACACGAATATTATTCAAGCCTCCTTTGTTGCTTGTCATAGCAGCGGTAGGACTGATCATAAATTATATCGGATTTGCTACCGGTATTCATTATACCTCTCCCGGAAATGCCCAGATCTTCATTCAGACAGGACCTATGCTGCTTACGATCATTGGGGTGGTTGTATATAAAGAACGTCTTTCCTTACGACAGATATCAGGTTTCCTGTTTGCAGGGATCGGTTTTTTGTTTTTTTATCACGAACAACTATCCAATCTTCTCGGAAGTTCTTCACTTTACAATAGTGGTGTGATCTGGGTACTTACAGCAGCTGTCTCCTGGACTATGTATGCAGCCCTGCAAAAGAAGCTGGTACAAAAATTCCATGCACAACAGATGAATATGTTCATATACGGATTGCCTGTACTGGTGCTTCTGCCTTTTGTGCATTTTTCGGAATTGACACACCTCAATACCACTTCATGGGTGATCCTGGTTTTCCTTGGCATCAACACCGTAGTGGCATATGGATGCCTGGCAGAATCATTCAAGTATATCGAAGCCAACAAAGTCAGCATCATTATTACACTAAACCCTATTATTACTTTCGTGGTGTTATCGCTATTTGCTGTTTACAACATCAACTGGGTTGAAGCTGAAATAATAACCTTTAAAGGAATGATGGGCGCCGGATTGGTACTTTTCGGGGCTGTTTTGGTGGTATTGCCTAAAAAACTGATGAACAAGCAAAGAGCATAGGGCGGCGCTGGGCATGGCGTAGGAGTGATATTGCAAACCTGTTCGTTTAAAAAAACCTGATATTTCAGGAGTCATATATTCCGGTCAGTTTTTGATGATGAAACTCTTAGCTCTAAACGCTATGCTTTCTCATAACCAGAGTCGTCATTAGCCGCTCATCACTCACATTGACAGTTTTTACAGGTTCAAGAAGTTCAAGGGGGTATATCTCAAGAATTTCCTTCAGGAGTTTTTTTGTCAGTAAAAATCGTACTGAGCCGTCCGGTAGCAAATATTTATACTTATCAGCTTTTTTTGCCTCGATCTTAAAACCGATTTTGGATGCCATACGAATAAAGATAATTCCTCCCGGACACAAAACCCGTATTAATTCCCGGAACATCGTATTAAAATGTTCGGTATTTTCTGCGAAATGAAGTACTGCATTTGAAATAACGGAATCGAAAGAAGCCTCCTGGTACGGAAGGTTGTCCAGGGTGCCTACGGCAAATTTGGCTAGATTATAATTGTTATCAATACCCCTTACCACATATCGTAACATATTTATGGCGCTATCTTCTCTGTCTATTCCAAAAACATCATATCCTTGCCGGATCAGATATACGATGTTCCTTCCCTCTCCGCATCCGGCATCCAGAATGGTTTTTTTGTTTTCAAATCGTCCTTTTAAAATTTGATCCAGCAGGTAAAGATCGATGTTACCCAACAGTTTATTTAGTTGTCTGAAATTGCTCAATGAAACTTTCTTTTTGATTTTTAAGTACTACAGTATAAAACTTTTTCATAAATAATTCATAAAAAAGTTCCTGTAAATGCCCTTTACACTATATAATTAGTTATTTTTATCTGTAGTAGTAATGAAAAACCAACCTTTATGCCAACTAAAACTATGAAGGAAAATCCCAAATCCTTCTTTATGAATCACCTTTGGCAAATGGAAATTATTCTGTTTGTCCTTTTCTCTATTGGAGTTGTCCTGCGGATTTTAAAGATAGGTGATGCAACATATATTTTTGTTCCGGTATTGTCTGTTTTTGCCTTTGCCTATTTCATTATGTCCATCCTGATCGGGCAGGTTAAAAATATGAACAGAAACGAAAAGCTTATTTCTATATTCTCGTATCTGTTTATCTCCGTTTTGAGTGTTTGTATTTTGTTGATATTACTTAGCACTATCGGGCCAAATTATATTCATATCGGAATGGTACTTGTATTGGTAATGATACTGCTGGTACAGATCAGAAAGATCAAATATGGGGTGATAAGCAGCAGTCTGACGTTTATTATGTTCCGACTGATTATTTTTTGGTTGATTGGACTTGGTGTATTCTTTCTGTATTATTTTTCTGTGTAACCTCACTATTTCATTATGTTTAAAGATGATAAAATTGAGCATTTATCAAAGAAGCTTGAAAACCTTTCAAATATCAATGAAAGGTTGCAGGGCGAGATAAATAAACTCAAAAAAGAAATTGACAGCCTGAAGGGGCAGTCAACACACTCTCAGGAAGAAAGCATTGTGAAAGAACCACCAATGAAATCACCTGTATCCGAACCTGAGATAACGAAAAAAGCCGAACAGGAAATACCAAAAGAACCTACACCGAAACCTGAAATTGTTTCCGAACCAGTTATTGTTTCACCGGTAAAGCCAAAGGTTAGAAGCAAATCTTCCGAAAAAAGTATTGAGGATTATATCGGACGTAATCTGATAAGCAAAATCGGTATTGTCGTAACCGTACTTGGATTTGCCTTTTTGGTTAAGTATGCCATTGACAAACAATTGATCAATCCGCTTACACGTATTCTGCTCGGGTATCTGGCTGGTATTGCGTTAACGATCCTTGCATTAAAACTTAAAAAGAAATACCACAATTACAGTGCTGTTCTGTTAAGTGGCGGTATGGCAATATTCTACTTTACAACGTTTGCTGCCTATTCGTTTTATGATCTGATACCTCAGGAAATTGCGTTTGGTGTAATGACGTTGTTTACCGCATTCACCGTTTATGCAGCCATACAGTACGATGAAAAAATTATAGCTCATATTGGCCTTGTGGGTGCCTATGCAATACCATTCTTGCTGAGTGACGGATCCGGGAATGATCTGGTGTTGCTTACATTCGTACAACTTATAAATACCGGGATCCTGATCATCTCCATCAAAAAATACTGGAAATCGCTGTATTATGTGGCGTTCTTTTTCACCTGGTCCATATTTACATTCTGGTATTTCGATTTTTACGGAATGTTCGTCAAATCCATGATTTTCTCTTTTTTGTATTTTATAACATTCTATTCAACACTCATTTTCTACAAGATCAAGGCTAAAAAACAATTTAACATATCTGACATTAGCATGATCCTGATGAATGCCTTTATCTTTTTCGGATTTGGATATGCATCTATTGAGAATAAAGGTTTTGATTTGAACTATCATGGTTTATTTAGTATTGGAAATGCCCTATTGCACTTTGTTGTCGCCTTCATCATCTATTCTCAAAAGCTGGCTGACCGAAATCTCCGGTACCTTACCAGCGGACTGGTTCTGGCATTCCTTACGATAGCAGTCTCACTGCAACTGGACGGGCATTGGGTAACGATATTATGGGCATCGGAAACGATCTTGTTGTTCTGGATCGGCAGGACCAAAAAAGTCGGCTTTTATGAATGGCTTTCCTATCCTATGCTGATTCTGAGTCTTATAAGCATGGGTATTGATTGGGATATGTTTTACAAATGGGGAAATGAGGACAGGCTGTTTTTATTAAATGTACCGTTTTTATCTTCCATGATGGTTGTTGGGTCGCTCTTTGGAATGTGCTATACAAATTCGCTGAAAAAACACCATTCAGACCTTATTCATCAAAAAATCATACCCTATATATCAAACATCTTAGCCACCATTTTCATCCTGGTTTTGTATTTTGCCATTAGTAATGAAATAAGTTTTTTCTGGGATCAAAAGTACCAGGCTTCCGGAATACCTATTAATGATGATGGTTATGAGTACACAAAGATGAACAGCAACCTGAATGTAATAGGCATGCTGTGGGGATATATTTATTCTGTGATATTCATATTCGTCCTTTTTATTGTTAACAGCCGTTTTTTGAAAAATAAAATCTACAGTTACATAGTACTCGGACTCAATGGCTTCCTGCTGCTCTACTTTATCACAGCAGTTTTATATCAGACCTATGAACTTCAGGAATCCTTTCTGCGATGGACATCGGAGAATCCCTTTGCCAATTCAATGTATTATATTCTCATCCGGTATATCACATTTGCGTTTACCTTGCTAACATTTGTCAGTAATTATCTGATTCTAAGATCTTTGGCAGAGAAAACATTATCTGCAGTGTATACCTATATTTTTCATTTCCTTATCATTGTGATTCTGAGTAGTGAACTGTTATATCTGTTGAATTTCAACCCGATCTCTGAATCGGACAGCTACAGTTTGTCCATTTTATGGGGATTATATGCCACATTCCTGATTGTGATCGGTATATGGAAAAAACGTAAGCACTGGCGATATTCAGCCATTTTTCTGTTTGCTATTACGTTGATTAAGGTGTTTGTATATGACCTTAAAACCGAAACGGAAGGGGCCAGAATACTCGTGTTTATTTCACTGGGGATTTTGCTTTTGGCGATTGCGTTCTTATATCAAAAATTTAAACATATAATCATTTCAGATGATGAGGATTAACAGAATTTTTGGAGCGTTCATATTCGTATGTGTATTTGCATCTGCGGTTTTCTCACAGTTAGCCGAGTTTAAATATAAAAATCTTCTTGACAATGTATCTGAAACAGGTTGGTACAGCATTGAGCTTGGTGACGATATCATAGATAAATACCATAATCTGGAACGGGATATTCGTATTTTTGAAACTGGAAGGGACACCATTGAAATACCTTACCTCCTTCGGATTATATCGGATGAAGTACGAGAAGAAAATGTTAAAATTGATATAGTAAACCGGAGTGTAAAAGATGGAGACTATTATTTTACCATCATTCCGCAAGGCATCCTGAATCATCTCAACCTGGAAATAGATCAGGAAAATTTCAATTGTCAGGTTGATATAGAAGGGAGTAATGACCAGTCTGAATGGTTTCAAATCACTAAAAATCAGCGTATTGTTGGTATAAAGGCAAACAATACACGGTTTAACTATTCAGAAGTTGAATTTCCGGATGCTGACTTTAAATATTTGCGCATACAAATAAAAAGTAAATCAAAGATCGACCTGAACAGAGTTTATGCGAAAAGGATCCGTACAAAACCAGGTTCCTATAAAACGTGTACGATTGATACCTTCGTAGTGCGTGAGGATGAAAAGAATAAGAAAAGTATATATGACATTCGGTTTAAAAGTCGTTTTCCAGTATCTGAAATTGAAGTAATTATGGATTCAAACAGAGATTTTTTTAGAAATGTCAACATTTATTATGTCTTTGACTCCATAAAAACAGAACATGGTACCTATCCTAGTTATAGTCTGGCGAGTAATGTGATCCTGGCTTCTTTTAAAAAGAATCAATATCGTCTTTCACCGGAAATCATCCATGGCCTGCGACTGGAAATACTAAATTATGACAATCCTCCCATAACAATTAAGGAAGTTAACATCAGTGGTCCGGTGTATGAATTAATCGCACAGCTTGAAAAAGGGAAAAAATACCATCTGGTGTGTGATAATGATAATACCTCCTATCCGACTTATGAAATTCACGATCTTGAACAACTAATTCCCGATCAACCATTAAAAATAGGTTATGGAAGAATCATGAAAATGGATGAAGAATCACTGGAAAAAGGATCATCGTTTATCATTGGCAAAATCTGGCTGTGGATTGTTATCATTGTGGCTGTAGCAATTTTAGGATTTTTTTCTTTCAGAATGATGAAAGAATCGTGATAGATTTTTAAAATGATAATCTGACAAGTTGATTCAGGCATATTTACTATGTTTACGCAAAAATGAAGATAATCAAATAAAAAATGATTTCCGGGCGATTTAAAAATGATGGTAAGCCTCTGCTAAAGCTCAATAATGTACAACTGACTGCAAAGGGAGAGGTTGAAAAGAAGATTTCAGACGGGGAATATAAATTTGAAAATATACGCTGTCCGGTATGCGATTCGGACAAATCAGATGTATTATCTGAAAAAGATCGTTACGGACTGCATCATACAGTTGTAGCTTGCAAGAGCTGTGGCCTGATTTATACAAATCCGCGTATGGATCAGGATTCATATAATTCCTTCTATAATACAGAGTACCGACGATTATATGTTGGGAATGAAGTGCCGACAAAATCTTTTTTTTCCGGTCAATATCATAAAGGTCGACTGATTTATGACTTTCTTCAATCAACATTTCCTAAAAAAACACTTTCGGATTTGTCGGTACTCGAAGTAGGTTGCGGAGCCGGGGGAATTCTCTATTATTTTAAAAGCAAGGGCTGTAAAGTCAAAGGGTTGGATCTGGGAAACGAATATATTGAATACGGTAAAGAGAACTATCAACTTGACCTGAACCATGGCTCCTTAACAAAAGATCTTAACTTTACTCCTGACATTGTTATTTACTCCCATGTTCTGGAACATATTTTAGATCTGCACGCAGAACTTCAAAAAATAAAGGAGATATGTCATAAAGATTCCATAATTTATATTGAAGTGCCAGGGATAAAAAATATCCGTAATTCTTATAAAATGAATACGCTGCTCTATTTGCAAAATGCTCATACGTTTCATTTTACATTGACCTCATTAACGAATGTATTTGTAAAAAATGGCTTTAGGCGTATTCGGGGAACTGAATTTGTACGTAGTGTTTTTTCAGTTGAATCTTCCGAATCCGTTGAAATTCTAAACGAGTACCCGGATGTTGTTCAGTATCTGCAAAACATGGACCGGAATAGATTCTTGTATCCTTTCAGGTTATCATCAATTAAAAGAGGAATGGTTTTTACGATATTCAATGTTCTTAAACGAATAAGGCTGTTAAGTACCATTAAAAAGTTAACCGGAAAAGCAATGCCGGTGCCTGAAAAATTATGATACTTTCATCGGACAAGGAATACAAAGAGACAAAAGAGATCATGCTTGGTAAAAAAAGTATCAGACCTGTATTTAAATCTCTGGCAGAATGGATCGATCAGAAATTTCATGTTAAGACAATCAATATTTACTACGATCTGGTTGATGGCAGAAGTCCAAGGTTGGGCATATATTTTGAATCGGAGAAAGAGGCGAATAGTTTTCATGTAAAAGGCGCTTTTACCAACTATAATCCGAAAAAACAAAAGCAAATAGCGGACAGATTTATTCAAATACTTGTAAACAGGCCTGAATCTGAAGAATTTTGTACGGAAAATATATTAATTTATACAAGCGCTTTTGCACCAATTGCCAGGGATGAAGCAAATGGGAATATACCTCAGAATAAAATTGAAGATCTTCAGCGAAAATTCCGGATCGATGAACTGTGGCTTATTTCCCGAATGTTTTCTGGGGCCGTTTTCTTTTTTTACACAGATGAACAGGTAAAAAAATACAAAAACAGCAAAACAGTGAATGAATGGACAGATGCCTATTTTGATCTGTTAACTCAATACGATGTATTTGGATATTTTAAACGTGATGAATATTCTATTCACCTCGATAGCAAAGAAAATCTGGATAATAATTATCAGGGGAACCTGTATTACTATTACAAATAATACCCCTTTTTTCTGCCGTTCTCACTCAAACCCTAATCCTGACATCAGATTCTGTCCAGAACTTTTTTAATGATGGCATCAATGGTATTGTATGGATTTTTTGTAAACGACCCTTTAATACGATTGGCGAGAATGGCATTGATACTCAGCGCATGATGGCCGAAGAGCCTGGCAAAGGCATACAGGGCTGATGTTTCCATTTCAAAGTTGGTGAGCCAGAAACCGTCATGATTGAAATATAAAAGATCGTTGAGAAGTGTTTTGTTTTTTGTCGGGATCCGAAGTTTCCTTCCCTGTGCAGCATAAAAGCCCGGAGTGGTAACAGTGTTGCCCTGCACCATATCAGGAGCCAGCTTTTTTAACAATGTGCCGGAACATTTTACACAATACGGGCGGTATGGCATATTTAACACATTCTGAAGCTTATCTCCCAGGAATTTTTCTGTTTCATCCTGTGGTATATCATAATACAGTGTCATGTCGTCCAATCCAATACCATAACAGGCTGCTATCGGAGATCCGACTTTTAGGTCTTCCTGTAAGGCTCCGGAGGTTCCTATCCGGATTATGTTAAAGCTTTTATGCTTATCGTTGACTGTCCGTTTTTTGAGATTTATATTAAACAAGGCATCAAGCTCTATCATTACAATCTCAATATTGTCGGTACCCATACCGGTACTCATTACCGTGATGCGCTTTTTATTATAGGTACCTGTATGCGTGATGAATTCTCGCTTATTCATCTCGAAATCGATCGAGTCAAAATGTTTGCTAACCCTGTGTACACGCCCCGGATCACCCACAACAATGATATTCTCGGCCACTTGTTCAGGCTTCAGACTCAGATGATAGACACTACCATCGTTGTTAAGGATCAGGTCGGCGTTGGATAGTCTCATAGCAATCAGAAAAATTCAGTCATACATTTTTTCTTTTATAAACCACAGTAAAAATAAAGACATATCAACTAACAGGTTTAGCAGGATTTCCAAACACAGTTTCATTATTTTTTACAGATGATATTACCACTGATCCGGCACCAACCCGGGCATTTTCACCGATGGTTACCCCACTGATGATGGTCACACCTGATCCGATAAAGGCCCCGTCTTTGATGGTAGTGTTGCTCCCGATAATACTTCCGGCTCCTATCTGAACGAAATCACCTATTTTTGCATCAAAGTCAACAATCACTCCTGCATGCAGGATGCAATGGTTCCTGATTTCACAGTTTGCTCCTATCGTAACATTCTGACAAATCATATTGCCGTAATGAATACCTGCGGATAGTGCCACTGATGCTGTTTTATGCACTGCATTAACTGGCATAACTTCTCTTTTCTCGCGCAAAGCTTTAATAATACCTGCTTTAAGTCTGTTATCATCATACGCCAGAAAGGCATCACACTTTTCTCCGGGTATCTTCAGGAATTCATCATCATCTGTTCTTCCCAGAACAGATATTTCCTCAATCGTGGTTCCGATCAATGACTTATCATCATCCAGAAATCCATAGACAACAACATCATTACTCTTGAATATTTCCAACGCTGAACGGCCAAGTCCTGAGGCACCAAAAATTATTACAGGTTTGCTCATAGTGTATATTTATGAATGCAAAAGTATACTTCAAAAGCATATGCAACAAATACCTTAACCATTAAACCTTACAAACATCTGAATTTTAAAAATTGTTTATAATATTTAGTGTATAAAATGCCTGAAAACACTAATTTGTATTCTTAATATGATATGTGATTATAGTATTAACAAATTATAATTTTTTTTGAATTATGAGCCAAAACACCTCTCCTGCAAACAAGTGGCTGAACAAACTTCAACAGGAAAGTTGGGAACTAGAACTTTTGATTTCAGGATTTTCGATTTTTCTGATGATAAAAAGTGTTGAATGGCTGAGCGAAACATCAAGTTATCTGTTCTTTCATTTTAGTAATACTGTTCCACTAATCATACTCGGTATATTGTTATTGTTTGCCAAAATTCTAATCAATATATTCATTGTGAACCTGTTATCGCATTTATTTCTGAGGGGATTCTGGGTTGGAATTGTTGGTCTTGGTTCTGTAGCTCCCAAAACCGATATTTCGTTATTAAAATACAGTCCTTATTTTAATAAGAAACTGGAGGGGAAGATTTTGAGTCTTGATGATCTTGTAACCCGAATCGATAAAGTCAGCAGCCTGATATTTTCATTTACTTTTTTAGTGATGTTTTACATTATTTCCATTGCTATTTACCTCATAATTGTTGGCTTTGTAGTTGCATTTTTAGCGATCCTTGAAGAAATATCTCCGGGTTGGATGTCATATATGTACATCATATTACTGGGTGTATTCCTGCTAAGCGGAATAATATATTTTATAGATTTTTTTATGATGGGGATCCTCCGCCAGAAAAACTGGTCTTCCAAAATAATATATCCGGTATATTGGTTTTACAACACCATTACCTTAGCATTTATTTACCGAACTATTTATTACAACCTTATCACCAAATTCTCCAAAAAGAAAATATTTCTTATTCTGTTTCCTTACCTGGTCATTACATTGTCAATAGCAGTCTTTTCAATAGACGCATATAAATATTTTCC
>JBNKDZ010000082.1:0-14739 GCA_050288525.1 Cyclobacteriaceae bacterium | reverse complement strand
AGAATTGTGGTGGAAAGTACCGATACGATGGATGATTGACTATGTTGCCGTAATGAAATTTCTTCTTACAGGAGAGTTTGCAAATGGATGCATGGTGCTGAAAGCCCACCTGAATGTGGTCTGGCATTTCAGGAGGCATATGAAAAAAAGGATAAACTATCCTCAATTCAGGAACAAACTTACCGGAACCTATGATAAATTTTTACTATTTCAGTATCATATTGCAAAAGTAAGAAAATTCAAAAAATTGAAATTTTAATAGTACCACAGCTTTTTTCTTTGCCTCAAAAGCTTCCTAAAGCTCATAATCCAGGCCAAAATCAAATAAATGAATACGGGTGAACCAAAAGTAAGAAA
Source organism: Cyclobacteriaceae bacterium (assembly GCA_050288525.1). GTDB lineage: Bacteria > Bacteroidota > Bacteroidia > Cytophagales > Cyclobacteriaceae > JBNKDZ01. The sequence goes on along the minus strand of JBNKDZ010000082.1, from coordinate 14,382 downwards.
GGACACATATATAAAAAAAATCCTAATGCTCGATATCGGAATACCCAGCTTTTCTCCAAGTCTGGTACATACCCCGAAAGTTTGCTCCTCAAAATATTTTTGAATTCTTTTCATTTTTCGACTATTTTAAGCAATATTCGACAAATAGTTATTACCACTGCAAAATTAATGCGATTTTTTTTTTGTAATGTTGGAATAATTAAAATATAGAGATATTTTTGCTCAAAGCTAACTTTTAATTAAAATACATATCCAGATGAGAAAGTTTATTTATGCTTTACTTGCCATAGGAGTACTAACTTTTTATGGTTGCGCCATGAACAAGATGATTCAGATGTCGAAGGACCAACAGTTGACCGTCGATCCTGATCCTCTTGAAGTTCATGCAGATCAAGTCGAATTCGAAGTTTCAGCTGTTTTACCAGTTAAAATGCTTAAACCAAACCTTACTTATTCTATACAGGGAACTTATGAATATGCAGGGAAAGAAGCAGCACTGGAAGAAATCAAATTTACAGCTAACGAATTTCCGGACAGAGATACACAGCAACCAAGGGTTACAAAGTCGTTTGTACTTCCTTATGAGCCAGACATGAATCCAGGTTCGCTAACCGCAGTAGGCTATGCCATTAACGACAAAAACGGCAAACAAAAAGGCCCGACTGAAAAACTCGAAATCGCTAAAGGTCTTATCGTAACCTCCAAGCTTGTTGTACCCGCCTATTATGGTGCATACGTAAGCTATGATTACACTGATGATCAGGTACAGGGATGGACTCCGGACGAAGAGTATGAACCTACAAACGTTAATTTCTACTTCTTACAAGGAAGATCTGATCTCAGAACTTCTGAAAAGAAAAGTGAAAGAGGTGAATTCTTCAAAGCGTTTGTTGCTGAGAAAAACGTAACCAAAACCGTTACGATCACAGGTACGCACTCTCCTGAAGGTTCTGAAAGAATCAACTCTGATCTTTCTAAAAACAGGGCAGAAGCCATCGAAAATTATTACACACAAATGATGAAGAAGTACGACTATAAAGGTGCTGCTGACTCTATCAAATTTGTGTTGAAACCAATAATTGAAGACTGGACAGATTTCAAAGTTGCTCTCGAATCGTATGATGCAATTGATGATGCTGCTAAATCTGAGATCCTTAACATCGTTAACGGATCAGGAACTTTCGAAGAAAAAGAAGATAATCTTCAAAAACTTCCTTCTTACAAAAAGATCTTCAAGGATATCTATCCTGACTTAAGGGCTGCAAAAACTGAAATCCTTACAGTAATTCCTAAAAGAACTGATGCAGAGATCTCTGTATTGGCAAAACAAATTGCTGAAGGTTCTCTTCCTGCAGATACCCTTTCATATGGTGAATTAGCCTATGCAGCACACCTTACTCCTTCACTGGAAGAAAAAGCTGCTATCTATGAAGCAACTGTTAAAGTATATGACAACTGGGCTGCTCACAACAACTTAGGCGCTGTTTACCTGAATATGGCTATCGAAGGCGGTGACGTTACTGCTAACGCTGAAAAAGCTGTTACCCAACTGGAAATCTCTCTTAACAAGAAAGATAATGCTTACGCAAAAGGAAACATGGGTAGCGCTGAACTTATGCAGGACAACACAGAAAAAGCTTACGAATTACTTTCTGACGCTGTTTCTATGAATCCTCCTTCAAAAATCATCTACGGTTTCAACGGAACTAAAGGTTCTATCGAAATCATGCAGGCTAACTATCAGGAAGCTGTAAAAACGTTATCGAACAGTATGGACAATGCTGACAACCTTTTCAATAAAGGTCTTGCTCAGGTTCTTGCAAAAGATTATCAAAATGCAGGCATCACATTCGGCGAACTGTCTGAAAAAGATAGCGAATATGCTATGGCATACTATGGTAGTGCAATTGCTGCTGCAAGAAACGGAAACCTCGAAGGTGTAACAACCGGTCTTTCTAAAGCAATCTCGGCTGATCCTGAACTGAAAGGAAAAGCTGCTACTGATCTTGAATTCGCAAAATTTGCTGCAGAAGCCAGCTTCATCGAAGCGGTTAAATAAGCAATTTTAAATAAAGCATACGAAAACCCTCTCCCCCACGAGAGGGTTTTTTTTTAACCAAAAGCTGTATTTTTAGTTATAATCATTATTGTATATTTGCAAACAGGAAAATAAGTAATAAACATGGTTGAAAAGCAATTTAGAGAAGTAATACGCGACGCGATGTCGGAAGAAATGAGAAGAGATCCGAATGTGTTTCTTATGGGCGAAGAAGTAGCTCAGTACAACGGTGCCTACAAAGCCAGTCAGGGTATGCTCGACGAATTCGGACCTGAAAGGGTACTTGATACGCCCATTTCTGAACTGGGATTTGCCGGTTTAGGAGTCGGAGCTGCAATGAACAACCTCCGCCCCATCATCGAATTTATGACCTTTAACTTCTCCCTGGTAGCTATCGACCAGATTATCAACGGCGCGGCCAAAATGTACTCCATGTCAGGAGGTCAGTTTAATGTGCCGATCGTATTCCGCGGACCAACGGGTAACGCCGGACAACTTGGAGCACAGCACTCTCAGAATTTTGAAAACTGGTTCGCCAACACACCCGGACTTAAAGTAGTAGTCCCTTCCAATCCCTATGATGCCAAAGGGCTTCTCAAATCCTCCATACGCGATGATGACCCTGTAATCTTTATGGAATCGGAACTCATGTATGGCGACCGGGCCATGATCCCTGAAGAAGAATACCTGCTGCCTATTGGAGTAGCCAATATTGTTAAAGAAGGAAAAGATGTTACGCTGGTTTCGTTTGGAAAAATGATGAAGATTGCCAACGAAGCAGCTGCACAACTTGAAAAAGAAGGTATCAGCTGTGAAGTGATCGACTTGCGTACTGTACGACCGATCGATTACAATGCTGTTGTCGAATCTGTAAAGAAAACCAACCGACTTGTAATTGTAGAAGAAGCCTGGCCGGTAGCTTCCATCTCAACGGATATTTCACACCATGTTCAGCAACATGCCTTCGACTACCTCGATGCCCCTGTTAAAAGAATAAATTGTATGGATGTGCCCCTGGCATATGCCCCAACGCTGATTGAAGCTGCTATCCCGGATGTAAAAAGAACCGTCGAAGCAGTAAAAGCCAGCATGTACGTTGCATAACGAAGAAAATTGACATATATATCAAAGGACGTAAATGATTTTACGTCCTTTTTTTGTAGTAATGCCCTATTAAAAATTTTATGTTCAAACCGTATAATAAAACAAAATATATGCGTTATACCCTATATATTTCAATATAAACCGTTATCTTTTCTTAGCAATTTGCCGGATGAATTTGACCTCATAACATAAATGTACAATCCGGGCAGAATTTTTATGTCTTTTTTTGAACGTTACATTATTGAATAATATATAATTTATTTTACCAGATCAATCAGAATTTCAGTGTATAGAATTATGATAAACAAAAACAGAAGAAATCAATCTATATCTCCATTACATACCCTTAATCTGTCAACACAATGAACCTGACAGGTCTATAGACGCTGTCAGGAAATTTTAACAAAAAAACGCTTTGCGCTGCGCTCTTTGCCCTTCGCCATTTTACCCCATCCAATTATCTCTATCCAGACTGCGGTACTGAATAGCCTCTGCAATATGCTCAATCTGTATCTCTTCCGACTCTGCCAGATCGGCAATGGTACGCGATACTTTCAGGATCCGGTCGTATGCTCTGGCTGACAGTCCGAGTTTCTCCATGGCTGTTTTAAGTAGTGTTTTACCAGCAGTATTGATGCTGCACATCTTTTTCACCATCTGTGAAGGCATCATGGCATTGGAATAAACATTTTCAATCTCCTCAAAGCGCTTTGATTGTATCTCTCTGGCTTTGATCACACGCTCACGAATGTCGGCACTGCTTTCGGTCTTGCGGTCTGCAGTCATCTGATCAAAAGAAACTGGTGTTACTTCAATGTGCAGGTCGATACGATCGAGCAACGGCCCGCTGATCTTGCGCAGATACCTGCGCACATCGGAAGCTGAATCAGGGTGATCATTCTCATCCGAATAAAACTCCCCCGACGGACTTGGGTTCATGCTGGCAATTAGCATAAAATTGGCCGGAAATTTTACGGATGCCCTTGCACGTGAGATGTTCACCGTACGTTCTTCAAGGGGTTGACGCATCACCTCCAGCACTGTACGCTTAAACTCAGGCAGTTCATCCAGGAACAGCACCCCGTTATGCGCCAGGGAGATCTCACCAGGCTGGGGTATACCTCCTCCTCCAACCAGCGCCACATCAGATATGGTATGGTGCGGAGCCCTGAAAGGGCGTTTGGAGATAAGATTCCCGTTCGGACCGAGCTTGCCGGCTACGGAATGGATCTTGGTAGTTTCAAGGGCTTCATGCAAGGTCAGAGGAGGCAGGATCGTCGGCAGACGCTTGGCCAGCATGGTCTTTCCTGAACCCGGAGGACCGATCATGATTACATTGTGACCACCGGCAGCAGCAATCTCAAGCGCCCGTTTGATGTTGTCCTGCCCCTGCACATCAGAAAAGTCGATGGAGAACTCATTCTGTTCGTAATAAAACACCTCGCGCGTATCGATCTTAACCGGTTCGATGGAGGTATTATCCCGGAAGAAATTTATGGCTTCTTCCAGTGTTTCCACACCAATGACATCCAGGTTGTTGACGATCCCGGCTTCGGTGGCATTTTCTTTGGGCAGTACAAATCCTTTAAATCCCTGCTGTCGGGCTTCAATAGCGATGGGCAACGCCCCTTTGATGGGTCGGAGCTTTCCGTCAAGGGCCAGTTCGCCCATAATCACATACTTGTCGAGGTTTTCACATTCGATCTGATCGGAAGCATTGAGCATCCCGATAGCGATGGGCAGGTCATACGCTGAGCCTTCCTTGCGGATGTCAGCGGGAGCGAGGTTAACCACGACTTTAATGCGTGGCACAAAATATCCTACATGTTTTACGGCCGATTCGATTCGGTGTTCGCTTTCTTTAACGGCGTTATCCGGCAAGCCTACCACCCAGAATTTGGTGCCTTGTAATACGTTCACTTCTACTGTAATGGTTGTTGCATCGATGCCAAATACCGCACTTCCAAAAGTTTTGGAGAGCATAGTTATAAAAGTTGTTCTAGTTAAAAATACGTTTGAGTAAAGTTATCGGTTTGTTTTGTTCTTTGCAAAAGTGTTTTTAGTAAATTGCTTATGCCAATGAGGGCACTAAAATAAACTATTTTAATAAATTGCTTATAATTGATGTTATTAATTGACTAAAATACAATGATACCAACTAAACACTCTACAACTATTCTAATAATACTACTTTTTTGCATTTCTTGTTCTAAACATCATGATTTTATTAATGTTTACAGTGGACCTAATGCTGAAAATCTGAGGAACAATCTAATTGAGAAATATGAACATGAAAACATTTCAGTGCTTTTTAGCGAAAATTATGTTGACATTATTTTCTATTTTCAAGATGAACATTTTCCTAAAGAATTAGAGAAAAAAGCTAAAGATATTGCTCTTTATGCGTTGGAGGTGGATGAAGATTTATTCGATCTTGGGAGGATTTATATTTTTTTTGATAAGTCCAAGAATATCAATAAAGAATCTAAACATGGAATAGAGTATAAGTTTTATATCTCTGATTTAAACTTATCAAAATCTCTTAAACAAGCACAAATGAAGTACAACTTTGATCCAGATAATGATCAGTTAAAAGCTGATTTAGGTTGGCTGTTATTTCGTTCCGGATCATTTGATGATGCAATGACTTTTCTGAAAGAAGCCCCTTTAGATCCTACCAATTGGTGTAATGAAATATTTCCTGATGCCAAGTCACCTGAAGAAAAAAGAAATCTCTATTTGTACTCAATCCAACAATTTAGTACCGATTTAGATGAAGAAAAATTAATTCTTGGTCATATTTTTATTTCGCACTTATCCTATAAAAAAATAAAGGATGATACATTGATAAGTGAGCTTAAAACTATGGCTGACCAAACAAAATCTCCACTATATTATGATGCACTCACTTCCATATCCTACCGAATGGATGATATGAGTAATCATCTTATCTACTCTGAATCAGTAATAGAAGAGATTGAGAAGATGAAATTTCAAACAAAGAGCAACAAACATATGAGTCATTTTTATTACAATGCGGCATGTAGTCATTCCACAAATAAAGATTATTCAATGGCTGAAAAAAGATTAAAAAAAGCATTTCGTATAAATGATGACCTTTATATAGAAAGTTTAGAAAATTCTAATTTAAAGAATCTTAGAAAATATCTAGGTAAAAAACAATATGAAAAGATGTTCAATCCTAAAACTCTATAATTCAAAAAGACATTTATTCAACCAATAAGCTCCTCAACCAGCAAAATGATAATATGAATGATCTTGATGTGAATCTCCTGTATCCTGTCTGAATAGCCGTGGTGGGGCACCCGAATTTCTACATCTGCCATGGAGGCTAGTTTGCCGCCGTCTTTGCCTGTCAGGGCGACTACTTTCATGCCTTTTGTACGGGCTGCTTCTACGGCATTGATGATATTTACTGAATTACCGCTGGTGCTGATGCAAAAAAGCACATCCCCTTCCTGTCCTACACCTTCGATATACCGTGAAAAGATCTTTTCGAAACCGTAGTCGTTGGCAGCACAGGTGATGTGGGACGGGTCGGAGATGGAAATAGCTGCCAGGGCTCCCCGCTCATTGCGGAACTTGCCGGTAAGCTCTTCAGCGAAATGCATGGCGTCGCAATGTGATCCGCCATTGCCACAGGAAATGATTTTGTGGTTGTCTTTCAAGGAACCGGTGATCAGCCGGGCGGCAGATTCTATGTCTTTCAGATTTTTTTCCGAAGAAAGAAAGGCATTCAATACTTCGGCAGCCTCCTGTAACTGGCTTGTGATCACATCTTTCATATCAGGTTCTTTTAATCGGTTATCGGTTCCTGCTTTTTCTTTTTTTTCTTGTTTTCCTTCTTGAGCTTTTTAAGCTTCAGCTTACCTTCCATTAACAAACTGAAGCGTTTTTTCAGATTCCAGATCTGTATGTTCTCAAAAACCAGAAGAATAACAAAGAACAGGTTCCCGAATATAATCCATTTTTGGAAAAAGGTAAAAAAGCCGATCAGTCCGAAATGGCTGATCATTCGTTCAAAGTAAAGACCCATTAATAATGTTAACCCTATGTAGGTCAGATAAAGTATATACCCGATGATCTTTACTATCTTCATATATTTCATTTACACACTTTGCATTGCCTGTAACTTTTGATATATCCCGTTAAGCTTAAGTAACTCATTATGCGTTCCACGTTCAACTATTTTTCCCTCATCGATCACAAGTATTTCATCAGCATTTTGTATTGTACTCAGCCGGTGTGCGATCACCAGGGATGTTCTGGCTTTCATCAGGTTGTTAATTGCTTCCTGTACGAGTTTTTCTGATTCCGAATCAAGCGCAGACGTAGCTTCATCGAGAATAAGTATGGCAGGATTTTTCAGCAAGGCCCGGGCAATGGTGATCCGTTGTTTTTGGCCGCCTGACAATTTGCTTCCCCTGTCTCCGACGTTGCGCTGATACCCTTTCTCGGATTGAATGATAAAATCATGGGCATTAGCTACCTTTGCAGCATTTGTTACTTCTGCTTCTTTAATATCATCCAGTCCGAATGCGATGTTATTGAAAATGGTATCGTTAAACAAAATGGATTCCTGGGTAACGATACCCATCTGATCCCGTAGTGAACCGATGTCATAATCTTTCAGGGATACACCATCGATCAGTACATCACCTTCAACAGGGTCATAAAACCGGGGGATGAGGTTTGCCAGAGTTGATTTTCCACCTCCGGAAGGACCTACCAGGGCTATTGTTTTTCCTTTTTCGATGGTAAAGCTGATATTTTGCAGAACCTGTTTCTCTCCGTAGGAAAACGAGACATTTCTGAACTCAATATTTTTGATTTTGGACTCGGTATCGATTATCTCAAATACCCTTTCACCTGACGCGATGCCTCTTTGAAAATGTGTAACAGCAGATGTGAGCGCTTTGGCCGGTTGGAGGATCTGGGTAAAAACAACAATAAACACCATAAATGAACTTGCATCCAATGTTTCTTTATTTAACACAAGATCTCCTCCATAAGCAAGAATCCCTCCTATAGAGATTGCCCCGAGAAGCTCTGATATCGGACTAGCAAGTTCATATCTTTTGGACCAGGAAACATCAATATTTGAATAATTCTTTGCTTCATTCGAAAAAGTCCTGTTGATATAATTTATTGCATTAAAAGCTTTGATGACTCTCATACCTCCCAGGGTTTCATCCAGAATATTCAAGATCCGGCCTAAAGATTCCTGACTTTTCAGAGCTCTCTTTTTAAGTTTTTTAGCAATTAACGAAATAAAAATCCCGGACACAGGTAACAATACAACTACAAATAAGGTAAGCTTGGGAGATGTATATACAAGCAAAACAAAATATACGATAATTGTAAACGGCTCTCTGAACATAACCCTTAGATTATGGGTAATGGAGGATTCAATTTGTTGAATATCTGTTGCTATACGGGACATTATATCTCCTTTTCGCTGTTCGGTGAAATAGCCCACATGCAGATTGCTCACATTTCTGAAAACGTCAATTCGCATTTCTCGGATAATTCTGGCCCTTGCTATTGCCATGATCAATGAAGAGAGATATCTGAAAAGATTAGAAAGCATTAAAGCCACTATGATAACAATACATACATAAATTAGTGCTCCAAATTTACCATGATTAACCACTGTTTCAGTCATATAATAGTTAAAAAGGCTTTCCAGGTACTCGATTGAGAAACTGAATTCCGGCTTTTGAAACTGAGATATCAATTCTTCGGTTTCGACCTGGTTGAAGATTACGTTAAAAAGCGGTTTTAACAGAGTCATATTGACAAGTCCGAAACCTACAGTAAGTACTGAAAAAATGAGGTAGCCCGGTAAAATCTTTTTCCAGGGCCGGGCATAATTCATAATACGTAAGTATGTCTTCATATTTGAGGTTTAATACTTCCTGCAAAAAACGTAAGAATCGGCTAAATTAAAAAATAATATTTGACCGACGGTTAGAAATCGTGAATTGTTCGTCCAATATTCAGTCGCATACCTGCACTATAGTAAAAGGTATTCGTATCACGTTCATCCAGTTCGCTGTCAATTTTCCTTGATATCAGGGACAGGTCAAAAAACAGATTATGGTTTAACTGATAGCTTGCAGTTAAATTGCCGTAAAACAATTTTGTATCAATTCCCTGCCCGATTGTATTGTTGTAATCCTGTTCCCTGGTGGTATAACTTTTCATCACGTCTTTACCCCAGTTGGTATTTGCTTCATCATCGCCGTAGGAAGCTATGTTTACCTGTCCGGATAACGTCAGCTTGTTAACAGGCTGATAATATATTTTTGCAATGGTCTCCCTGAAATTGGCCCCCAAGGCATGCCCCAGAGGTTGTCTGTAATGGGCATAGTTGGTGTATACATTCTGGTGGGCATAGAAATACGGTCTGGCAATATTATACTCAAGCTGCAGATCGAGGTTATCTATTCCGAAGGTATTTACATATTTTAAGCCTACCTGCCCACCGAATTTATTCGCCCACCATCCGTCGCCAGCTTTGATCTCTTTTAGGAAAAACTCATCCAGCACCAGCTGACCATATACGGATAATCCTTTTGTTATGATCCACTGGAGGTCTGTTCCCACCATGATGTTATCGCTGCTGCCGTCCTGATGTTCCAGGGCACGATAAAAGATGACGGGATTCAGATAGGCTACTTTGAAGGAATTATTCGTTGAATCGCCGGAAATGATCGTTTCAAACAGTCCGAAATTAAGATTATCCGTAATATTCAGGCTCAGGTGATGTGTGGCCATAAATTTATTCGGATAGTCCATGCTTATACTACCGGAAGCATTGTAAGCCTGATCTGCCGTAAGCTGTGTAAACAAATTGGTGTATTGAAACCGCCAGATCTTCGTGTTGATCTTTAAAAAGGTATACCCCGGAGCCACATCCGATAATATCAGCGACCGTGCTCCATTTCCCGTAAACGACTGATCAAATCCGAATTGTGCATCCACATATTTATCAATCAGGGCGAATGAGATATATCCTTTAGCTGTAAAATAATCTACTCCGTTTGTTTTGAACTGTTTCCAAAATCCTGCTCCCGGCACCACCCCGTTTTTTGAAATGCTTTCCCGGACATATTCCGGATAATTGGCCTGAGTAGTGGAAAGGAATGTATAAAATCCAAGCTTTTTCGCGATCCTGCCACGTAGTTGCACTCCTCTGGTGTTGGTATAAGTTGTTACATCGCTTTGTGATTCCTTACCACCGCTGAAATATATTACCGGATTGACGTGCAGGTTAAAATCTTTGATATCAACATGATAAAAATCTGATTTTTTTCTATAAAACGTATTCCAAAGGGGATTTTTACTGTCAGCATCGTCATTTACACTCCATTCCCAATTGTCGTTAGCGAAATTTTGGAGATTATATTTGTCTGTCAGAGAAAGATGCTCCAAATAATTACTGTCGGTGTATAAGGAATCAATAAAAGCTGCTGCTTCACTTCTCTTGATGGGTTTGATAACACTATGAAATGTAGGAGAAAATTTACCATACAACAATTCATACCGATCAATCAGATGGTATTGATTGTCATCGAGGGGAATATTTGTACTTTGAGCAAGAGCTGGTGAAATTACGACAAGCAGTACTATCAGAGAAAAAGGTATTTTATACATTTTCGAAAACGGATTAAACGATTATTCCCCAAAAGTATTAATAAATTCCGCAATTTCTTCGGTAAAAATTCAGTCCTTTTTTATCTCCGAGGTTATATCCACGTAAAAAATCCCGGCATGCGCCTGAGCTGTTGCCCATAAGATTGGCACAATGGCCCCTCAGAAGAAAGGTTTCTGCCAACAAAACCTGTGTATCCGCATCTTTGGTAGAGGTAAGTTCGGAAGTCAGTAAATCAATTGATTTGGAGAAATCCCGGTATGCTTCCCGGTACATATTTATATTATGAAAGCACAATGCCCGATACCTGTAGCTGTTGGGGTTATCCGGGTCGGATTCGATCGATTTGCTAAAATCGTCAATAGCACTCCGATATTCGTATTTATTCATTTTTATAACTCCCCGTTGCAGATACGGAAGATCTTCTTCATTGGCTTCCTTAATTACAACATTATAGTCGGTCAATGCCTCGGATTGCTGTCCCATATTTTTCAAGTACTCTCCACGTACCCTGTAGTAATATTTGTTTTCAGGATCCAGAGCGATAGCAACATTGATATCTGCAAGTGTGCTCTGGTATTTTTCGTCTCCGTATACAGGATTCAGATAACCGATTTTAATTTCCGCACGGTAACCATAATAGTGTGCTTTATCCGGATTGACCATAATCGCGTGATCAAGGTCCGAAAGGGCCTTCAGTTTTTTCCCGGTGATATTATACAATTTGCCCCGATAATAATACGGATCTCCGTTATCTTCCAGATCGGATATAGCCCTGTTCAGGTCAACAAGTGCCTGGTCGTACTCTTCAATACCAAGATATATCTTTCCTCTGAGCAAATAATATTCACCTATGGAAGAGACATCCTCATCTTCAAGTTCAAAAACCTTTTCGATATCCATCAGGGCATGAAAATAGTTTTGTAACTCGTATTGTGTGGCTGCTCTCAGGTAATAGGCATTAACATACAGTGAATCTTCGTATACAGCCTTATTCAAAAAATCCAGAGCGTTTTTGTACTCTTTATTATCGAACTTAAATTTTGCAAATTTGAAATTTTCACGCGCAGCCTGCCCGTTTACCTCACTTAAAAAGGCGAAGATCAGGATAACATATAAAATACATTTCTTCATTGATAGTTATTCTCCCGCTCCACTGCTAAATCGAAGCATTTGAAATTATTAATATTTTCATTAAAACCAATGCAGGATATAACCTCATTGGCCTGTTGTGATTTATGTTTTGGTAAATTATATTATCCAAATGACAAAATTACTATATTTTATTATTTAAATCCTAATATTTCTGTTTAAAATTGGTTAATATACATTCATCATATTTCTGGCATTTGGATCAGTTGCTTTACGCTTCATGAAAATTAAGAAAATCCTTTGATTTTCGTCTTATTATATTATTAATAACACAACGAGCTGTTACTTGTTTTATTAACAGCTTTTGGCTCTTTATATGATAATATAACAAAAAGGTAAACCTATTTATTTAATGGAAATTCGATTTTTATCATTTGACATTGACAGAACACTATATGAAAGTGAAAGTGAAGACAACTGTTTTTATCAACGATGGACGACAACTAAATTCTCCAAAAAACCCCTGTTATGTTACAATACAGGAAGGTTGTTGGATGATGTAAAAGATCTTATCAACAAAAAAATTCTACCAAAACCTGACTATCTGATCAGTGGTGTTGGAACAAACATTTACGACTGGAATGGTAAAAAGATCATAAAAGAATTCTCACAGGTGCTGGATGAAGGTTGGAACGATGACCTGATATCTCTTGTCATCAGTCAGCTCCCGTACAAAATCACCAAACAGCCGGATCAGTTTCAGAATGAATATAAATCGAGTTGGTTCTTTGAAAATGCCAATCCGGAAGATATTCGTAAGATCAAAAAATATATCAAGGATGTAGGCCTTGAGGCAAATGTTGTGTATTCCAGTTCGCTGCATCTTGACATATTACCAAAATGGGCAAACAAAGGGAATGCTCTGGAATGGCTTTTAAAGCATTTAAAAATAAAGCCTGAGGATACTATTGTTGGGGGAGACAGCGGGAACGACAGCGCCATGTTCCGGATACCGGGAATTAATGGCATTGTGGTCGGAAATGCACAACCTGAGTTGTACCATGAAACAAAAGATCTGAGTGTGTTTTTCTCTGAAAAACCCGGATGTGATGCCATATTTGAAGGACTGGGCTATTTTGGATTAAAATTTGAAGAGCTGGAGATCCCGAAAACTGTTGAGTCCGAAAAAACCATCAATTTGTCCCAGCTCAATTTAATGGATGATCAGGACATTAAAGGGATCACAAAAAAGCAAATCGACTTTATCAAAGAAGGATATAAGAAAGCGATTGAGGTTGTCAAAAGGAATATTACCCCATTAGGATTTTCGGCGTGTTCATTATCTGATAATATTTCAAATGGTGTTGACGAGAACTATCGCAGTGTATGGGCCAGAGATGGTTCAATCGCCATAACCGGTTTACACCACCTTATCAAGGATGAGGAAATCAACAAGGGAATGCGGGATACGCTCACTACCCTTATTAAAAATATCTCTTTAAACGGACAGGTTCCTTCTAATGTACGTATTGAATCGGTTCAACCGGATTATTCTGGTGTGGGAGGCATATGTTCGATAGACAGTGGGTTATGGCTTATCATCGCCTTTCATGATTACATACGTGCTTCAAAGGATATAAATTTCCTTCGGGAACATTTTCCTTCACTATTACGGATCATGGAATGGCTGAGCGCTCAGGATGGTAATAATGATGCACTTCTTGAGATCCCCGAAGCAGGTGACTGGACAGATCTTTTTGGTCGCAGTTACAACATTTTATACGATGAAGTATTGTGGTTCAGGGCCAATATCTGTTTTGGAAGAATGCTGGAATTGTTAGGAAATGATGAGATCGCCGGTGACTACCTCAGATGGTCACAACTTATTAAAAGAGAGATCCTGCTCAATTTCTGGCCAACAACAAAAAACAAACTGTATCACTCCATGACGTTTGCCGAGCAACAGTATTCTCTGGGCGACTCCAGGTACTTAATTGCCCAGGTTACACCTTTTGATTTCAGCTGGCGTTGTGATGTGTATGGTAATGTTCTGGCATTTCTTTATGATGTTATTGATATCGAAAAAGCTACGCTGGCATTCCGTTTTATGTGGGGGGCAGGTATAAATCATCCGTATCCGGTAGAAAATGTCTATCCGGCTGTTCATGCAGGCGATCCGGACTGGAGGCCCTACTATACGGTCAACCTCCTGAATCTGCCTCATCACTATCACAATGGTGGCATTTGGCCGTTTATCGGTGGAGGATGGGTACGCTTTGTGAATAAAATCGGGCTTCGTGAAATCGCCCTGAAGGAATTGTTTAAGCTGGCAAAACTTAATAAATTGGGAATATTACATGAATGGGAATTTAATGAGTGGCATCACGGAAAAACCGGCAGGCCTATGGGAAAAGCATTCCAGATATGGTCTGCTTCTGAATATATCCAC
>JBNKDZ010000081.1:0-5060 GCA_050288525.1 Cyclobacteriaceae bacterium | reverse complement strand
AGGAAAATAGAAACAGAATAAATAGTAAATAAGCAGGAAGCAATTTTGAGTAATTGGTTATCATAAGTTTAATCGTTTAGTTAATTAATAAAATCATTATTATCCCACCATATAAAATGCTATTACGAAGGTTGAATTAGCAATAGTTTTTGCAACTCAGGGGATATCCCCAAAATTATTTAAAGTGTCATTGGTATGATATACCTGAATTCAGTGATATTTAAAGATAGTTCTCTTAATTCAGAAGGCGGTAAAGAAGCGAAAATGAGCTATATAGATCTTGAGATTAAAATGGGAAGATCTGATTATGGATACTATTTTTTATATCTAGAATATTGTGAATGAGAATACCTTCAAGTATTAAACTCAAAATCGTCAATTGACGATTCCGGATTCAATGCTGTTAAGTTAAGATCGTTTATAGAATGATGATCGTTTGAGATTTTTACACCGTCATTTATCCTTCATACAATTCAGATATCAATAAACAAAAGAAAAAAATCACAAAAATCCGTCATCGGTAGGAGTTTCCGGTAATTATTGACAGCAGGAAATAATGGCCAGTTATTGCGAAGGTATCTCCTTCGGTTAGGACAGCATTTTGTTTGTGCTATTTCGAACAGATGGAGATTATTACGTCACAAGTCCTTCTGAATGAAGGCTTTATGATGGATTTTTTGAAATTTATTTCGTGATTTATAACTTTAGTTAGATGCCAAATTATATAGCATTTTGACCTTAACTAAACGGCATTAATTCCGGGTTAAAAAATAAAAAAGACTGCCCCGTATGAGACAGCCTCTTTGCTCTTAGTATCATATTTCTACTTCACTTCCCAGGAATCACCACCTTTCATCAGGTCCATAATATCGCCAACACCGCCACTTTTTTCTATTTCGTGGTCGATCTGTATCTGGACACTTTCGTCATATGGTGTTCGTTCGATGCTCTGGAATACACCTATTGGTCTGGGTACATCCGGATTGTAGGTCATGTTTCCAAGGATAAAGGCAAGCGTGCTGTCCTTTTCATCATGAACGAGCAAATCATCAACAGAATGGCTGCCATCAGTAAGAGATACAACAACCGGCTTAAAGCCATCCATCTTGATCCCTTTGTCTTTTTCAGCTCCGAATACGAGTGGTTTTCCGTGTTCGAGCATGACGGTTTTTTCGTCGCGCACATCCTTTTTGGAGAAGTCATCAAAAGCACCGTCATTGAAGATGATGCAGTTGGTATAGATCTCGATGAACGAAAAACCTTTATGGTCTGCTGCTCTTTTTAACAGGTATTCAACATATTTCCTGTCTCTGTCATATCCGCGGGCCACAAAAGAAGCGCCACTTCCAAGTGCCAGTGCAGCAGGATTGAATGGTTCATCAAGCGCTCCGAGTGGAGATGATTTCGTGATCTGACCTTTATGCGACGTTGGAGAGTACTGTCCTTTGGTAAGGCTGTATACCTCGTTGTTGAACATGATCACATTAAGGTCCACATTTCTTCGACAGCCATGAATGAAATGGTTACCGCCGATACTCATGTTGTCACCATCACCGGTAGCAACCCACACAGACAGGTCAGGTCGTGCGATCTTTAATCCGGAAGCGATGGCAATGGCACGGCCGTGGATGCCGTGGAACCCATATACATCCATGTAATAGGGAAACCTGCCCGAACAGCCGATCCCGGAAATAAAAGCTATTTTCTCTTTTGGAACACCCAGTTCGGGCATTACGCGTTGCACAGGAGATAAAATAGAATACCCGCCACAACCGGCACACCAGCGGACATCAACAGTAGGTTTAAAATCTTTTGGCTCATAAACCTGTTTGCCAACACGCGGTTTTGTTAAGATCTGGTCTAATAACGTTTTCATTGGTTCACCTCCTTTTCTTGCAATAATTCCAAAATTTTATTTTCTATTTCAGCAGCCCTGAAAGGTTGCCCCTGTACCTTATTCAAACCAATCATTTGCTTTAAGTATTTAGCATGAAGAATGGTACGCAATTGCCCGAGGTTCATCTCAGGAACCAGGATCTTATCAAATCGTTTGATTATATCTCCAAGGTCTTTAGGAAGTGGATTAAGGTATTTCAGATGTACATATGAGATCTTATGTCCTTTTCGCAATAGCTTATCAAAGGCAGTTTTTATAGCACCATAGGTACTACCCCAGCCGATAACCAATAAGTCACCATTCTGTTCTCCTATTATTTCAACAGGAGGGATTTCATTGGCAATTCTGTCAACTTTTTCCTGACGTATCTCGGTCATCTTCTGGTGGTTCATCGGATCGTGGCTTACCGTACCTACAACATCCTGTTTTTCAAGTCCGCCGATACGGTGTTCCATACCTTCCATACCCGGTACAGCCCAGTTACGGGCCAGTGTCTCCGGATTACGTCTGTATGGAGCGAAGTCAGTTGCATCATCACAGAAATTGGTTGTCATTTCCGGGAGCTCATTAAGCTCGGGAATACGCCAGGGCTCAGTTCCCTGCGCTATATATCCATCTGTCAGGAGAATTACCGGCGTCATATATTTTAGCGCTAATCTGGAAGCTTCTACCGTCATGGTAAAGCAATCTGCAGCACTTGAAGCGGCGAGTACAGGTATTGGTGCTTCTCCGTGACGTCCATACATAGCCTGGAAAAGGTCTGATTGCTCAGGCTTTGTTGGCAGACCCGTACTTGGTCCGGCTCTCTGGACGTCAATGATGACCAGAGGAAGCTCCGTCATTACGGCAAGTCCCAACGCCTCAATTTTTAAGGATAATCCGGGGCCTGAAGTGGTGGTGGCCGAGAGGTTTCCTCCATAAGCAGCACCAATAGCACTTGAAATACCGGCTATTTCATCTTCTGCCTGTAAGTGTTTTATACCATATTTCTTATATCCGGAAATATATTGGAGAATATCTGTAGCAGGTGTGATAGGATACGATCCGAGGAAAAGGGGCAGATTGGCTTTTTTCGCAGCAACAACCAGTCCAAGTGCAACAGCATGGTTCCCGGAGATATTCCGGTATGTTCCTTTTTGGAATGTTGATGGTTTCAGATTGTATTGAAAGTGGAACGCTTCATCTTTCAAAGCGTGATTCCATCCTGCATTCAGCAGGCGTACATTTGATTCGAGTACATCTGTATTGTTCTTGAATTTCTTATTCAACCAGTTTACAGTTGGCTCAAGAGACCTGTTAAACAGCCAGTATGTTAAGCCAAGCGCAAAAAAGTTTTTGGATTTTTTAATCACTTTTGGAGGAAGGCCGGAATCTTTTAGTTCAGCTTTTACCAGTTCATCAATATCAAGTCGGATCACATTATAATTTTTCAGCGACCCATTTTCTAACGGGTTGGATGCATAACCGGCGAGTTTGATATTTTTTTGATCAAATCCGGATTCATCTACTATTATAAGTCCGTTTTCCTTAACATTCGAAAGGTTTACTTTCAATGATGAAGCGTTCATTGCTACCAGTACATCGATGATATCACCATGTGTGTTTACTTTGGTTGAGCCCAGGCGTATCTGAAACGCACTTACTCCGTAGAGTGTCCCTTCAGGAGCCCGTATTTCGGATGGAAAATCAGGGAATGTATTTACATCCATTCCTGTAATGGCCGAGGCATCGGAGAATTGCTTGCCTGCAAGTTGCATGCCATCCCCTGAGTCACCGGCAAAGCGTATGGTTACCTCATCGAGATATTCGATTACTTTATTCATATATATTTATTTTATTTGTTTCCTGCACCAAATTCCACTGCAAAAATAGCCATTCATAAGCTATTCACCAAAACACGCCTTAACTGATAAGGCTATCTCACAAAAAAATGACTGATTTTTTGGTTTTTACGGTTGATGGTTAAATAAATAAGGTTATCAGGGATCATTTACCCTGATAACCTTACATCTTTTATAACTGATATTTTGTTATTGCTTTCATGTATTGAGCACGTTCAAAACTGCTTGGATCAGCAGTTTTCTTCTGGCTCATACTTCCGACCAATTCCGAAACAGAATTGTATTCCCGTTCGCGCATCCACTGTTTCATATGCTCTTCGATATTTTTAACATGGTTAACGCCATGTTTGAGCAGTGATGAGCACAGCATCGTTACGTTTGCACCTACGAGTAACATTTTAATTACGTCTGTGCCGGTATGGATACCACTTGTAGCAGCCAGATCAGCTTTTATTTTGTCACGCAAAATAGCGATCCACCTCATTGGCAATCTCATAGCACTGGATTGACTCAACAGCAGGTTGGGAGTAACCTCATAATCGTTCAGGTCAATGTCCGGCTGATAGAACCGGTTGAACAATACAAGAGAATCGGCTCCTGCTTCATCAAATCGTTGTGCGATGTTTGAGAAATTGGAGAAGAAAGGACTGAGTTTAAGCGCGACAGGTATCTTAACGGCAGCTTTAACTGACTTCAGGATGTCAACATACTGTTGTTCTACCTGATCGCCAGTCATGCCGGCGTCTGTTGGGATGTAGTATATGTTCAGTTCGATGGCATCAGCACCTGCTGATTCCATATCTTTGGCATATGCAGTCCATCCGCCCATGGTACTACCATTCAGACTTGCTATGATGGGTATATTCACAGCCTGTTTTGCTTTTGAAATATGTTCGAGGTACAGCTCCGGACCAAGTTTGTAGTCGTGAACTTCCGGGAAGTAGGACAGCGATTCCGCAAATGCATCGGTACCCTGTGTGGTATGGAAATTGAATTCTTCCTGTTCGAGCCGGATTTGCTCTTCAAACAACGAATACAATACCACGGCACCTATTCCGGCATCCTCAAGTTTTTTAATATTACTTATTTCTTCCGACAGAGGGGAGGCAGACGCGACAAGTGGACTCCTCAGCGTCATGCCCAAATATTTTGTTGATAAATCCATCTTAAATTCTTAAAGGTTTACAATATTTTATTCACTGATTTTTTCGCCTTCTCTGGCAGCAAGGTATTCAAAGTGCTTGAATCTGAATTCAGCATCAAGCTGAGCCTGCTTCAGGTATTTCTTAGCCAGATCCGGTTTGCTCTTCATTAGCATTTTA
>JBNKDZ010000080.1:0-3655 GCA_050288525.1 Cyclobacteriaceae bacterium | reverse complement strand
AAGGATTTGTTTTGTAAATAAAATGGATAGAGCAGGAGCCGACTTTTTTAATGTTGTTTCAGAAATAAAAGATAAATTGGGAGCCAATCCGGTTCCTCTTCAGGTTCCGATCGGATCAGAAGATAACTTCATCGGTGTTGTTGACCTTATCACCAATCAGGGTATTATCTGGAATGAAGAGGATAAAGGAATGACCTATGAAGTGGTTGATATACCGGAGGATTTGAAAGAAACAGTTGATGAATGGAGACAAAAACTTGTAGAAAGTGTAGCTGAATATGACGATGCACTTTTGGAAAAGTTTTTTGAAGATCCGGATTCTATTACCAAGGAAGAAATGATGACTGCTATTAGGAAAGCAGTAATAGACATGTCATTCTCACCTGTTCTTTGCGGATCGGCTTTTAAAAACAAAGGGGTGCAGTCATTACTTGATGCCGTTTGTGCTTATCTGCCATCACCTTTGGATCTACCTCCTGTAACAGGCACCAATCCTTATACTGAAAAAGAAGAAGAAAGAAAACCAGAGGTTGAAGAACCTTTTGCAGCACTGGCATTTAAAATTGCTACTGACCCGTTTGTTGGACGGCTGGCATTTTTCAGAGTTTATTCAGGTAGTCTTGAGGCAGGTTCTTATGTGTTTAATATGAGAACTGAGAAAAAAGAGCGTATCTCAAGGCTCATGCAAATGCACTCAAATAAACAAAATCCGATAAATGTTGTAGAAGCTGGTGATATTGCTGCTGGAGTTGGTTTTAAAAATATAAAAACAGGTGATACACTGGTTGATGAAAAACATAAAATTGTTTTAGAATCCATTACATTCCCTGATCCGGTTATCGGATATGCTATTGAAGCTAAAAAACAAGCCGACGTTGATAAATTAAGTGTGGCTATTTCAAAATTGGTAGAGGAAGATCCTACATTACAGGTTTCTACCAATGAAGAGACTGGTCAGACTGTACTTCGGGGTATGGGTGAACTTCACCTGGAGATCATTATCGACAGGTTAAGAAGAGAATTTAATGTAGAAATTAATCAGGGTGCACCTCAGGTTGCTTATAAAGAAGCAATCAACGGAAGTGTTGAACACAGAGAAGTATATAAAAAGCAATCAGGTGGTAAAGGTAAATTCGCTGACATTGTGTTCGAACTCGGACCAAAAGAAAGTGAAGGTGAAGGACTTGAGTTTGTTAATAATATTGTTGGAGGTGTAATTCCAAGAGAATTTATTCCTGCTATCGAAAAAGGATTCAAAGAAGGAATGAAAAATGGTCCTTTGGCAGGTTATCCAATGCAAAGCATGAAAGTTCGGTTGTTCCACGGTTCATTCCATGATGTGGACTCCGATTCACTATCATTTGAACTGGCTGCCAGACTAGGATACAAGGAAGCTGCTAAAAAAGCGAAGCCAATTATCCTGGAACCAATTATGTCAGTTGAAGTCGTTACCCCGGATGAATATACCGGACCTGTAACAGGTGACCTGAATAAAAGAAGAGGTATCATGAAAGGAATGGATACCAAAGCCGGAGCTCAGGTAATAAAAGCGAATGTTCCGTTGTCGGAATTGTTTGGTTATGTAACTGACCTGAGGACAATTTCCTCTGGTAGAGCGGTTGCCACACTGACATTCTCTCATTATGATCCGGTTCCTGTGAATATTCAGGAAGAAATAATTAAGAAATCAAAAGGTGAAGGTTAATATTTAAAAATATGACCCAGAAAATACGAATAAAACTGAAATCCTACGATCACAATTTGGTAGATAAATCATCAGAAAAGATCGTCAGAGCTGTAAAAACTACAGGTGCAATTGTTAGTGGTCCTATTCCACTGCCAACGAAAAAAGAATTTTTTACTGTTTTGCGTTCACCACACGTGAACAAGAAATCAAGAGAACAATTTCAGCTTTTCACTTATAAGAGATTGGTTGACATTTACTCAAACAGTACAAAAACTGTTGATGCTTTGATGAAGCTTGAACTGCCAAGTGGTGTTGATGTAGAAATTAAGGTATAAGTTATATCTGCTTAAGCAGAAGAACCAATAAATGTATTGGTTCTTTTTTTTGCATATATATAAAGTAAAAATTGAGACTGAGTTTGTTAAAAAGCTTATTTTTACTACCTTTGCAATCCTTTATCGGAAAACTGCATAAATTTTAGAATAGAAATAATTTTTATAAAAATAAAATGTCAGGAATAATTGGAAAAAAAATAGGGATGACTAGTGTCTATAGTGCCGATGGACGGAATGTCGCATGCACATTGATAGAAGCTGGTCCTTGTGTTGTAACGCAAGTGAAAAATGTGGAGACTGACGGGTATAAAGCTGTTCAGCTTGGCTACGATGAAAGAAAGCCAAAAAATACTCCAAAATCCTTAAAAGGACATTTTTCCAAAGCAAATACTACCCCTAAAAAGAAAGTGGTTGAATTCAGGAACTTCAGAGAAGAATTTGACCACATGGTAAAAGTAGGTACTGAGATCTTAGTAAGTGAAGTGTTTAAAGAAGGAGAGTTTGTTGATGCCATTGGCACTTCAAAAGGAAAAGGATTTCAGGGTGTAGTAAAACGACATGGTTTCGGCGGGGTCGGGCAATCGACTCATGGTCAGCATAACAGATTAAGAGCACCGGGTGCTATTGGAGCCTGTTCTTATCCTGCAAGAGTTTTCAAAGGATTGAAAATGGCCGGAAGAAAAGGTGGAGACAGGGTTAAGATGATCAACCTGAAAATTATGAAAATAGTACCAGAAAAGAATCTTATCCTGGTTAGCGGATCTGTTCCGGGAGCTAAAAATTCGTACGTAATCTTAGAAAAGTAGAAAGATGAATATAGCAGTTCTAAATATAAAAGGTGAGGACACCGGAAGGAAGGCAAAACTCGATGAAAATATATTTAAAATCGAGCCGAATGATCATGCTATTTACCTTGATATTAAACAATATCTGGCAAATCAACGTCAGGGTACTCACAAATCTAAAGAAAGAGCCGAAATTGCCGGATCTACGAAGAAAGTAAAAAGGCAAAAAGGTACAGGTACCGCAAGGATGGGTAGCCTTAAGTCACCGGTTCTAAGAGGCGGAGGTCGAGTTTTTGGTCCCAGACCAAGAGACTATGGATTTAAATTGAATAAGAAAGTGAAAGTGCTGGCAAGAAAATCTGCATTGTCATATAAAGCAATGAATAAAGAATTGTCAATTATAGAAGATTTCGATCTGGATACACCGAAAACAAAATCGTATCAGGAAATATTAACAAATCTCACTTTTGCAGATCAAAAAACACTTTTAGTGTTGCCTGAAAATAAGAAAAATGTAATTCTTTCAGGAAGGAACCTGAAAAAGGCAAAAATAACAAACGTTACAGACCTTAACACCTATGATGTTGTCAACGCTGACAAAATAATAATATGTGAAGGTTCTATTGAGAAGATTGGACATTTATTGAACTAAGGATCATGACTGTTTTAAAAAAACCATTGGTTACTGAAAAAATTTCCGATTTAAATGAAAAAGGAAAGTACGGATTTGTTGTCGATATAAACGCAAACAAAATCCAGATAAAGAGTGCCGTGGAGAAAATGTATGGAGTAACTGTTGAAAAAGTTTCAACAATGAGGTATTTGGGAAAAGATAAATCCAGATATAC
>JBNKDZ010000079.1:0-2750 GCA_050288525.1 Cyclobacteriaceae bacterium | reverse complement strand
ATATTTGCTGCAAAAGGATAAATGAAATTTTTATTTATTTTTAATCACTTTTAAATCAATACAATGAAAAGACTCTTAAGATTACTTGCCTTTATATTAATTCCTGTTGGTGTAATGGCACAAAACGACGGGATACCTGCCGACACTGTGAATGTGGCAGAACAAGAAGAAGCAGAACTGGGTGAGATTTTTATTGATGTAGAAGAAATGCCTGAATATCCCGGAGGATATGATGCCATGTATAAGTATATTGCTGAAAACATATCCTATCCGCCTATAGCTGTTGAAAAAAATATCCAGGGAAAAGTATATGTTCAGATCGTAATTGATAAAGTAGGCCAGGTACAGGAATCTGTTGTCGTACGTAGTGTTGATCCGATCCTGGACAATGAAGCCATAAGGATCATAAGAAATATGCCAAACTGGACTCCCGGAAAGCAAAGAGGCAAGCCTGTGAATGTTCGAATGATATTACCAATTACTTTTGCACTTAACTAAACCATTATATCAAGTATAACATTTAAAACAAAAAAAATGAACCGATCCTGTAAACTCCTGGTCATAGCCTTATTTTTTATATCGTTTAATGCAATGGCACAGCATGAAGAAATTTCGGATTCCACCTTGCTTGATATGTCTGTGGAGGAAGCCATGGAAGAAGAGATTAGGGAAGTATATGTGATTGTTGAAGACATGCCGCAATTTCCCGGAGGGCAGGAAGCCATGTATCAGTATATTGCTGAAAACATATCCTATCCGCCCAAAGCTGTTGAAGACAGTATCCAGGGTAAAGTATATGTTCAGGTCACAATTGACAAAGAAGGCAGGGTACAGGACCCTAAAGTAGTACGAAGCGTGGATCCTATCCTGGACAATGAAGCCATTAAGGTTATAAAGAATATGCCCCAATGGACTCCCGGAAAGCAAAGGGGCACTCCTGTGAATGTACAATTCTATTTACCGGTAAAATTTGCTCTTTAGAAAATCACTTGCTCTTCAACCCGAATAACGGACGCAGGAATCCGATCCTTCTGATCACAAATTCATACAGCATCAGACTGCCGGCGAAGGTCGTCACGATCAGCAATACCAGTTTAACCAGTACAGGTATATCGAGTGGCAGGATCAGGTATGCTCCCAGAAACTGGATGGCCATATGGATGATATAAATTGGATAGGCACCCTGACTTAAATATTGCAGGGTTTTACCGGGTTTGTTGAGGTACCTGTATGCAAATCCGAACACAGCGTAGATCCAGGTAACCGTTTCGATGGTCATCAGGTAATTTGGCGCTTTGAGTTCGAAGAATATAAGCCGGAACAGGTAAAGCGCCAGTGCCACCAATAAAAACACCCACCGGTGACGCAACGTCAGTTGTGTGAATTTCGGGCCGCTGTAAATACAGATGAATCCGAAGAAAAAAGCCAGCAGACCAAGAACAAAACCATGCAGGGTCATAGCATACATCTCATATATTTCGGGTTTGAGCATAAGTACCTCCAACACAAATGCCCCACAAATGATCAGCCACCCCCGCACGGAGCCGAACAGGTACTTCATCTTTTTGGCAAACCAGGATTCCTCGTGCTTTTTAAGCAGTATAAAGACCGGTATCAGGATCAGGACATAGGCAAAGATATTCGCAAGAAACCAAAGATGTGCAGGGTTAACTTTATAAGCAATATCCTGATGGTAGTATTTCTGAAACAGCAGTATATGCACCGGGACGATCAGGATCATACCTGCGATGAGCGGAACAAATATCCTGGTCGCACGTTCCTTCAGTAATTGTTTCCAGTTCCTTTTTCGCAAGGCAAAATACACCCCCATTCCGGAGACAAAAAACAGCAGCGGGATACGCCACACATTCAGCATGGACATGGGGGGCCAAATCCATCCTATCGGCTTTTCGCTTTGGATGAATCCGATGAACACGCCCCATGGCTGAAAAATGATGGTTATATGATAAATCAGCAATAACCCGATTGTAAGTACCCTAATCCAGTCGATGTCATATCTTCGTTCCATTGAAATTCCTTTTATTGATTTGTACAGAATTTGATTTATTTTAACATTTCTGCTATTTCGGGCCGGGTCTTTTCCACATAGGCATAGTTCAGTTTAAATCCCAGAGGACCCAGTTGTTTGCTAACCTGGTCATAGACTTCTTTTACCTCAGAAAACGGCGCCATTACGGATTCCATCGGTGTCGATCCGTACACATTCCGCACATTTCTATCTGCACCTTTGTCAAGGAGTGCCTTAACAATTGCCGGCCGGCAAAAGAATGCCGCTGAATGCAAGGCAGTAGACCCCTCATTGTTCGTGATATCCGTAGCTGCTCCAGCCTCTATAAGCGCGAGGGCTGCTGCTTCTTTCCCAAATACCGTTGCAATAATTAAAGGAGTAGAACCGCTGGTAGCCTCTTTCTGATCAAGATCTGTCCCTGCTTCGATATGTTGGCGGATAACTTTTACATCTCCCATCAGAGCGGCAGTATGAATGTCCGTTGAAGGAGCCGACTTTTTTTCAGTGGCTTCGGTATCGCTACCGTTATCTTCTTTTTTAGTAGTACATCCATATATAAAAGAGCAGGTCAGTATTAATATTCCTGCTATTAAAATGTTAAGCGAATTGTTCTTCAGATTTTTCATGATTTAAAATTTAATGATGTTATAAATTGTTTATGTAAAGGTCCGGAATAACCAGAAAGCGTACATATCACGATTGGAGCGGATACTATCAAGTT
>JBNKDZ010000078.1:0-10400 GCA_050288525.1 Cyclobacteriaceae bacterium | reverse complement strand
GATGATCAGCCCTGTCGGAGTAAGAGTATGTTGGTTCTGAAGAACTCCCATTAATGGTGATCACATCTGTTTTCAGGCCGGTATTCAGTTCATTATCGTAGTTGCTCAGGTAAATATCCAGCTTATCGGCATATTCTTTTATTACCCCTGCGGTATACTGAGAATAGCTGAGATCCATGCTTTCACATGTATTGTATTTGAAAGGTATGTTAGCAGTAGCCGTCTGGGCTGCTTTGTAGGGATTGTACGTGACCCATCCGTTCTCATGACGTCCGGCATACAGATCACCTGTATATTCGGAAGGAAACGTATTGTCGAATTCATTTACCTTACTTGAAACAGCAGGCCAACGTGTTGTGTAATCTGATTTGTTGATCTGATAATCAAACGAGTTGGCAATTGTACCATTGAGTGAATACACTACAGGAATGGTCGGATAGCGTCCTGTTTTCTTAAAAAATGTTTTGTTATCTTTTAAATTACCATCACCATCCATACGATAAAGCCCTTCAAAAAGAGATGCCGGAGCACTGTAAATATCATCACTGGTACCTGAACTAACATCATTGATGATCACATATTTTGTCCGGTCGATCACCTCCTGACGAGTAGGGATACGGACGGTCCCATCAATAATTTTCCTGAAAATATCCACACTGACATTGTCAAATTGAGGGAATGTTTCCCAGTTACGCATTGTATAGCCATCAGTTGTAGGAACACGATTTGTCTCGCGGAAACATTGTGTCCATATCAATTCAGGACCATCCAGAACTGTCTGGCCAGTCAGCATAACATGTTCAAGGTGTACAGCTCCTGCGGTGGCCATCGTAAAATCTTCATGTTCACCATTTATATTCGTCCATCCTGTATCATCATACCTACAGCCGTATTGCCCGCTATAACCGGAGAGATACGATCCCAGGCAAATACTTTCCATATCCGACTGATAGGCCTGTTGGGTATATTTCTCACATAGAATATAATTTTGGGTATACTGTTCACACGCTTCTGCAAAATCCGGATTACGTTTGAGCATTCCGATAGGGTTGATACCGGGTCCCCATTGGTTCCAGCACATGCTTACGATCAGATAGCCTCCATACCTGTTGCTCAGTTCCAGCATATTTGAAAAGTGTGCCATCCTGTCGGTCCATTTTGCAGAAAGGGGGTCATTCGGATCATCGTATCCCCAGAATTGTTCGGCATAACTGAAACCGATCAGATTGGGATAGTTTTGGTAAAACTCTTCATACACGGTCAGGTCAAAATCAGAAAACTGTGCAAACCCGCCACTGGAAAGCTGAATAACAGCCCACATTTGATTTTCGGCGCAGGTTCTCACCCATGATTTAGCAATTTCATATCCATATTCAGCTACTTGAAATCTGCTTGTTTCGACATCATGGCTGATGGATAATGAAATATTCATCACCACATATGGACGGATATCTTCAGGGATCAGTTCAATGATTTTTTTAGGATCCGCATAATTCCAGGTATCGATATGGATTAACCACATAGGCTGTTCCGGAGATATCGGACGCCTTAAAGGTGTCTGAGCATTTACGGTTAATATTGAAATGAACACTAAAAAGACAATGCTTAAAGCATAACGCCGGTTGATCCATTTAAAATTCTTGCTTTTTAACCTTCTCATAATAATTCTAAATTTTATGATATATTCTTACTTCTCAGGATTTTTAGCTTATCAGGTTGATTTATCGTTTATAGAAATCTGTAAAAAGCTTTAAAATATGAAGAGACAAAAATTGGCAAATACTACACAGGATGTCAGCTTGAATACTTCAGCCCTTGTTTTTTCATAATTTTAATGACTCTTGGATTTATTGTATATGTTTTAATTGAAAGGAGCCACTTATAGGCAATTAGCAACCTGTAAGCAGACTCCATAACAATTAATTATAACCCTCTTTAATTTCCAGAATGTATGGATATGCCTTTTACTCTGTCTGGCACCCATATGATAAGGTGCCAATTATCGAAAGGCGACCGCTCATTGCCCTGAAGTTCTCACTCAGCAAGACATGGAGTATGTGGCCTCCATTTATTCATAGTTATCAATCAAAAATGTAGTACCACATGTTATTGACTTATAGCATTTTCTGAAGCAAATTATAGGTTTGATAAAAGAAAGAATGTCACAAATGATGCAATGTGTGTAACAAATGATACTGCGAGGAATTATTGTCTGATTTTATAAATCCAATGATTAAAATCAAAAATGAACTACCTTTTTTTAGCCTCAAGATATTCGGAAGGAGACATGCCAAACTGATCTCTGAAGCATCTGGAAAAATATCCCGGAGAAGAGAAGCCTACTTTATACGCTATTTCAGAAATTGAATATTGTTCGTTTTCAAGAAGTTTTATTGCTTTGTTGAGTAGCACTGTTCGTATATATTCAGTGGCGGTAAGACCGGTTATTGCCTTAATTTTTCTGTACATACTTGTACGGTTCATAAAAAGATGCTCTGCCATGTTTTCTACGGATATATTGCTGTTTGGAGTGTTTTCTTCTATATAATCATTTATTTTATTCAGAAATTGTTCATCCAGATCATCCAGATCATCGAGGTTACTAATGGAAGTTTCTGCAGGTGCTGATAAGGCATCATTATTGAAATGCTGGTAAATTTTTTGTCTTGTTTCGATTAGTTTTTCAATTGTAATCACAAGATGTTGAACATCAAATGGTTTGGTGATATATGCATCAGCCCCTGTTCCAACCCCTTCTATAACATCAGCAGCAGATGCCTTTGCTGTTAATAAAACAACCGGAATATGGCTGGTTGACATTTCCTTTCTTATAGTTTTACATAACTCAGTGCCGGAAAGCCTGGGCATTCCGATATCGCTGATTATCAGATCGGGTATCATTTCCTTTGCGGTTTTCAATCCTTCCATGCCATCACCAGCTTTTAATATCTGATAGCCGGGAGCCAGGATTGACGCCAGGTATTCACGTAATTCGGAATTATCTTCTATAATAAGTACAAGAGGCTTATTTTTATCCGTTAAGGTACTTTCACTTTTATTTCTTTCTACATGTTTTTCATTAAATGCCACAAAATATTCTCCTGTATCATCTAAAATTTCATTTTTGTCAAAATGCTCATTGCCAAAGGGGATTTTAAATGTAAAGCATGTTTGTTCATTTTTTTTGCTCGTTACATATATCAGTCCGTGATGTAATTCAACAAGGCTTTTCACCAATGCCAGTCCGATTCCTGTACCGGTGACACTAAAGTTTTCTTTTTCAGGACTCTGATAAAACCGCTCAAATATTTTATCTAAATATTCCGGGGCAATTCCACTGCCATTGTCTGTAACCGATACAGTAGCATATTCAACATCATTAATTGTTTCCTGATCTGTTTTAATAACAATGCTTCCATTATCAGGTGTAAATTTAAAGGCATTTGACAGCAGGTTGGATATTACTTTTTCCATTTTGCCTTTATCAATCCAGACATCAAGGTATTCAAAAGATGTTTCAAATCTGAAATCAATATTTCGTCGTTTAGCTTCATCGATAAACATTTTGTAAACTTCTCCTGCAAACAATACCAGATCGATCTTTTGTGCCATCATCTTCAGTCGTCCTGATTCTGATTTTGTAAAATCCATCAGTTCATTTACCAAACCAAATAATTTGTTGGCGTTATGATATACCATTTCAAGGCTCTTTTTAACATGACTTCTCAGAGATTCGTGTTTGATGATCTCCTTAACAGGTGCAAGTATTAAACTTAACGGTGTACGGAATTCATGCGAAATGTTGGCAAAGAACTGTATCTTCATTCTGTTCAGTTCTTCACTTTTTTCGTAGTGGATTTTTTCCAATCTGAGTTTTTCTGCTTGTCTGGACTGGATAATCCGCAGTTTTATAAATCCCCATAGTATAGCAATGATACATGCTGCATAAAAGGCATATGCCCATGTTGTTTTCCAGAAAGGCGGTAATACAATTATCTCCATTTGGATGGGGTTCGGATTCCAGATCCCCTCATTATTAGATCCTTTAACTTTAAAAATATATTTTCCGGCATCGATGTTGGTGTAGGTGGCATAATTTTGTCTCCCTGAATAAAACCAATCTTTGTCAAATCCTTCCAGCATATATGCATACTGGTTTTTTGCTGAATGAGTATAATTAAGTGCTACAAACTCAATAAGAAAGGATGTTTGTTTATGATTCAGTGTTAATCGCTTTGTTTCACTAATGTTTTTTTTGAGTGGAGATCCTTCTTCGCCGATTTTTGCCGTATTATTAAATGTTTTAAAACCGGTAAAATAAACCGGTGGAATATAGGTATTCATTTTTATGCTGTCAGGGTAGAATGAGATAAATCCGTTATTATTACCAAAGAAAAACTCCCCTGATTGAGTTTTCATATAAGCACGCGGATTAAAATTATCTGACAAAAGACCATCATCAATAGAATAATTCTTGAATGTTTTGTGTTCAATATCAAATTTAGAGATTCCTCCGAAGGTGCTGATCCACAGGCAGTAATTGTTGTCTTCCAGTATTCCGTTGATTGTGTTATTGGGCAAACCATCTTCTTTACGGAATACGGTGAACGTACCCTTTTCTTTATTGAACAGGTTAAGTCCGTCATCGGTCCCTATCCAGAGGTTATGCCTGCTGTCTTCAAATATCGTGGCAATGTTAAAACTACTGATGCTGTTTGGATTTGCAGAATGCTGATATTCTGTGAATACCCTTTTTCCGTTGACTGTTTTTATTTGTATAAGACTAAAGGATACGCCCACCCAGAGGGTATTTTCATCATCCTGATACAATGCCATTACAAATGCATCTTCTGTTAATTGTGTTTTAGAAGAGTGGTCAATGATCTTTTGAAACGTAAAACTGTCCGAATCAAAAACCAACAAACCGTTTCTGGCAGTACCTGCCCAGATCTGACCCTTATGATCTTCCAACAGACTAAAAATGTTGCCCGGTCTGCTATGTGCTTCAAGTTTAAAATTCCGGATTTTTTTTCCTGTGCTATCAAACAGATCTATACCTCCTCCCCAGGTCCCCACCCAGATTCTTTGTTTTGAGTCGCATAAAACAGCCTGACACGCTTTGCTTGATACCAAATCATTGTCAATTTTGTTGGTAAAACTCCTGGAATGAATGTCAAACGTGCTCAGTCCGCCACCATCGGTAGCAATCCAGATATTACCGTTAGCGTCATCTGAAAAATTCATCACATTATTGTTAACAAGGGTGCTGGTTTCATAAGGATTTCGCTGGTGTATTTCAAATTTTTCTATTCGTTCATCAATATAATTCAGACCATGGTTATAGGTGCCAATCCATATAATCCCTGTGTCATCCTGATAAAGTGACCAGATAGAATTACTGCTAATGCTTTGTGTATTCCCGTCAACAGTTTTGTACACTGTAAATGTTTCGGAATCAGCCGGCAAAATACATAGTCCTCCGTTTTCTGTTCCAACCCACAAAGTACCATTTCTGTCACACATCAGAGATAAGATATCATTTGCGCTTATACTTCCGGGCAACGCTGATTTGGTATAGTTCCGGATCTGCCATTCATCTCCCTGATCCGTAATTTTAAATAAGCCTTTGGCATACGTACCAGCCCATAAATTACCATCATTATCAAAACAGATTCTTTTTACATTACTGTTTTTCAATTCTTCCGCCAAAATGTGATCACTTGTGAAATGAATGAATTTTTTTAATTCATAATCAAAAATATCGAGTCCATTTTGTGTGGCCAGCCATATCCTCCCTTTTGTATCGGAAATTATAGCGTTTATAAAATCCGAGCATACCGACCCGGGATCATTGTTGTCGTGGGAATAGGCAGAAAAACTGTTACTTTCAGGATGGAACAGGTACAATCCTTGTCCTGAAGTCCCTATCCATATATTGCCGTAATCGTCTTCAAAAAAAGAGTTAACGTAATTGAATCGTGTACTTCCAACATCTCTGAAAACCCTGAAATTATCTCTTTCCCTATTATAAAAACAGACTCCCGTAGTAGAACCAATCCATATATTGTGCCTTTTATCCTCAAAAATGGTATTTACATTATTATTAACAAGGCTGGAGGAATCGTTTATATCATTTTCATATAGGGTAAACCGAGTTCCGTCAAATTTATTGAGCCCTTCAACGGTCCCGAACCACATGAAACCTTTACTATCCTTGTGAATACACGTAATCCGTGGATTGGATAATCCATATTCAAGCGACTGAAAGACAATTTTTCTGCTATACTGACCATAGCCTGGTTCACCAATCAGGATTACGACAAAAAGAAGGTATGTATGTAGTTTCTTCAACCCAAAAACTAATTAATAATCATAGGTCTCGTTTGTTTAAATACAATTATCGGATTATTAATTAGATTTTACACTAAGTATTATTAAGTAAAAATCAGGAATGTACGAAATAATAAACATTGATATAGATAATAAGTAGTTCTTAAATTTATATTTGACAGCTATTTTTTTAATATTTTAATCACATTGTCAAGATTTTTGATTTATAGCTATTAAATAGAGGTGATTTTATTCTCCGATTTCAAATTTTATAATGATGCAGTCATCTGTTTTATATCAGTTTAAAATTTTGCATTCTTTTTTAGTTTTTTATTCAATTTGGCAATTTCTTTGCAAACGTGTGCACTGCGTATAATTAAATGAAGTGCATATTTTATTAGCACCTTACGTATATTTTTTAACCAATTTATGAAAATTTGGCAATGTTATGGGTAAAAGTCATGTTTTAGGAACCCAACATCCATTATTTTCGCTTTTGAAAATCTGACTAATTAACAGAACACAAAATCAATAGCGTTTTCATTTGAAAATCAAATAAGATATGAGCAAAAACTATTTGTATTTCTCGGTAACTCCCGAAGCATTAATAGCCTCTGGTCTGGAGCCTGAAAAATTTGGCAACTACCTGGCTGTCGGGACGCAGAAACGAGCCCGTGGACAAGCTGTATTTTTCGAGCTTGATATCGACAAAATGGGTGATGTTGTATCGAAAGAATATATTGAAAAAAACTGTATTCCAAGAGCTGATGGAACCCTAAAAAGATCGTTGTACCTGTCTATTTACAGAGTATTGGAAAAAATTCCTTTAAATGCTCTTAAAAGCCTGTACCTCACTACAGACGACGGACGTGTTTTAGAACTCAAACAGGGTAAATTCGAACCACAGACGAATGAAAATCTGTATCTGTACCAGGAATTATGTCCTGTACACCCCCGGATTGCCTCTTCATTAAGTCCTGAAGCTTTTGTGCGATATGTATGTGATCCGAAAAACAATATCTCCGTTCCTAAATTGTTAATTGCCCAGCTCAATCTCGGAGCACTGGCAAACGATCCTATAGCCGGAGATGCCGGAGACCTGCCCTATTCGAATGTGTATCACCTTCGGGACTGCTTGTCAGGATTGCTGCAAAATTCGAATAAGATCACAAAAACTGTTGTACGTTTTTTCAAAGATGACATACAATACAGAACATGTAAAAACGGCTTTTTTATAGGTGACAACGAAAAAGTCCTTTTTTACCCATTCCCCTCACAGGAAGAGCTTGATAGCAAATATCACGCCTGGTGGAGATCAGCGTTGACTCAAGGTTTTTAGTTATATGAACATTAAATTATCATAATCATGAATAGTATATTTTGGATAGTGCCGATAGCCTCAATACTTGCTTTAGGGTTTGCCTTTTATTTTTACCGGCAGGTTTTTAAGGAAGATGAAGGAACCGATATCATGAAAAAAATAGCCAATCATGTTCGGTTAGGAGCTATGGCATACTTAAAACAACAATATAAAGTTGTACTTATATTTTTTATCGTTCTTACTGTAGTTTTTTCCGTTCTTGCATATGGATTTGAATTACAGAATCCATGGGTGCCTTTTGCCTTTTTATCAGGAGGTCTTTTTTCCGGTATTGCAGGTTTCCTTGGCATGAAAACAGCTACTATGGCCTCTGCCCGAACAGCAAATGCAGCCAGAAAATCGCTGGATGCCGGTTTGAAGGTAGCTTTTAGAAGCGGTGGTGTAATGGGACTGGTTGTGGTAGGTCTTGGCCTTCTCGACATCTCCATCTGGTTTATCATCCTGAATTATTGGTATCCTGCTGCTACAGATACCCATAACATGATGATCATTACAACGACTATGCTTACTTTCGGTATGGGAGCCTCGGCACAGGCACTGTTTGCCCGTGTTGGTGGAGGTATCTTTACCAAAGCTGCTGACGTAGGAGCTGACCTCGTAGGTAAGGTTGAAGCAGGTATTCCGGAAGATGATCCGAGAAACCCTGCTACGATCGCCGACAACGTAGGTGATAACGTAGGTGATGTTGCCGGTATGGGCGCTGACCTTTACGAATCGTATTGCGGATCCATCCTTGCTACCGCCGCTCTTGGTGCTGCAGCCTTCATGACGAATGCCGAAATGCAAATGAAAGCGGTACTTACCCCTATGCTTATTGCTGCTGTAGGTATTGTACTTTCCATTATCGGGATCTTCGTAGTGAAAACAAAAGAAGGAGCCTCACAAAAAAATCTGATGAAATCATTGGAGAAAGGTATTAACCTGAGCTCTGTATTGATCGTAATCGGTTCTTTAGGACTTCTTTACATACTTAAAATTGATAATTGGTTAGGCATCTGGGGTGCTTTGGTTGTGGGACTTGTTGTAGGTATCGTAATCGGTAAAGCTACCGAATATTTCACCTCTGAAGAATACGGACCAACCCAAAAAATAGCCAAAAATGCTGAAACCGGCCCTGCTACAGTTATTATCTCCGGTCTTGGTATCGGTATGGTATCAACTGTGATACCGGTAATTGCTGTTGCTTTTGGTATTATTCTTTCATACCTGTCTGCTACATCAGGCGATCTTTCAAACATGCCGATGGGACTTTATGGAATCGGTATTGCTGCTGTAGGTATGCTCTCAACCCTGGGTATAACCCTTGCGACAGATGCATACGGACCTATTGCTGACAACGCCGGTGGAAATGCCGAAATGAGTGAATTGGGCCCTGAAGTACGTAAACGTACAGATGCACTGGATTCATTAGGTAACACGACTGCTGCCACAGGCAAAGGTTTTGCGATCGGTTCAGCTGCTCTTACAGCACTCGCACTGTTAGCATCCTACATAGAAGAATTAAAGATCGGTATTGACCGACTGATACAAAATGAAGGTATTTATATATTTCCAAACGGACTGGAAATCACTTCAAGAGCAGAACTGGCCAAACTTGGTCTTAACGACTTCATGGGATTCTTCCAGGTGCACCTGATGAACCCTATTGTTTTGATCGGTGTGTTCATTGGATCTATGATGGCATTCCTGTTCTGCGGATTGACCATGAACGCTGTAGGTAGAGCTGCTGCCAAAATGGTGGATGAAGTACGAAGACAATTCAGGGAAATGAAAGGTATCCTCGAAGGTGAAACTGAGCCGGATTATGCCAGATGTGTGGAAATCTCAACAAAAGGCGCACAGATAGAGATGGTACTTCCATCTGTACTTGCTATCCTGATACCAATTGTGGTTTGTCTGATCTTTGGTGTTGCAGGTTCTGTAGGACTGTTGATCGGTGGTCTCTCAACCGGATTTGTACTGGCAGTATTTATGTCAAACTCCGGAGGAGCCTGGGATAACGCCAAAAAATTCATCGAATCAGGTCATCTTGGAGGTAAAGGTTCTGAAGCACACAAAGCGACTGTAATTGGAGATACCGTAGGTGATCCGTTTAAAGACACTTCCGGCCCAAGCCTTAACATCCTAATCAAACTGATGAGTATGGTTACGATTGTAATGGCTGGTGTAACCGTTGCCGTTAGCTTGCTGTAAGCATTAAAAACAATAAAATATTAAAAGCCTGTTATTCTCTGATATCAGGCTTTTTTTGATTTTTTAATGTTCAGATATACTTCAAGACACGAAAAATCCTGATTGGTCGCCTTCACGCAATGCCCTGCGCGCTAAGCACTTTGCTCCCTGTTATTTATTTTTCTGCATCAACAATGTATTAATTCCTGCTCCAATACTAACTAATATCATGATCGCAAGCGTATAGTACACAAAGGTTGGCACAGGCACCGGATCTCCTTTGGCATATGAATGCAGTCCGGAGAGGTAGTAATTGACCCCGAAAAAGGTCATCATTACCGATGCTATGGCAAACATTGAAAACACATTGGTGGAATAAACGCTCTTGAATGACGGGATAAGGCGCATATGGATAATAAATGAATACACAATTATTGTGATCAGCGACCAGGTTTCTTTCGGATCCCATCCCCAGTAGCGGCCCCAGGACTCGTTGGCCCAAATACCTCCCAGAAAA
>JBNKDZ010000077.1:0-15794 GCA_050288525.1 Cyclobacteriaceae bacterium | reverse complement strand
TGATTTTCGGTCTTTTCTGTCTTATTACCGGACAAGTATTTTCGTAATTCTTTAATATTTTCAGCGTTCCTGATCTCTTCCAACTGTGCTTTCAGATGGTGGAGTTCGCTCGTTCTGCCTTCAATATTTTTCTCAAGATTTCCGGTTTCGAGCTTCTGGTTTTTGGACTTACGGTAATAATTCTGAGCGTTTTTTTCCGGCGAAAGCGTGCGCTTTAAAGGTATCTTAACAGGTTTATCAGTATAAAAGTCATTAAATATCACTTCTTCAGAATGCTTGGGAATGTTATAAAGATTGGCCATGATAAGGTCTGCCATCATCTGGTAACTTGTCTTATTCTTCAGGTCCTCAAGCTTTTTGACAGATTTGGATAAATAGCTCTCCGCCTTCTTTATTTGCCTTTCATACGAACGTATCAGCGTAGATTTTTCTGTATTTAAATGAAATTCTTTTGCATAGCTGTTGAAAAAACTGGTTACAGCCTCTGTATACGAACTGAACTCCTTAATCGTATGATGATCTTTGTACATTCGGAGCACAGGCAACCCGTCAGATGTGCTGATGTAAACACCAGGGCGTTCAAGTTCTTTCAACAGGTCATTCAGCAACCGCCACTTGTGTTCCATATCCTGTTGTCCGTAATCCCTTTCACTAAAAAAAGCATCAACGCTATTACCAAAGGTGGGGATCAGCTTCTTATAATCACCTGACAACTCCATAAACCTGGCCTTATCAACACATATTTCTTTGTCCAGCGACGTAAGATCAACCGTTTCTTCCCTTTGTAACTTATTTTTAAAAGCGCTGATCACCTGACGATCTTTCAGAAGCAGGATATTGGAATGGTTGCCATACATTTTAAATAACAGCGCAAAGTTGTTTTCCAGCAGAATAACAAAACTCCTGTCATTTTTAATCTGACGTATCTCCAGGATCTGCAGATCAATTATTTCGCCAAACAGATCAACACTGTTCTTTTTCGCCCGCTGATATTGCTCCGGAAAGGAAAGGCAGCAAAACTTCGGATCAAGCAGTGCTTTTATGCAGTAATCCTCCTCTTTGGTATACAACAACAGAACAAGTTCATCCTTATTCTGGCTAAAAACCTCCCCTATTCGGGCACCACTAAATTTTTGATGGATTTCAGCACTGAGATTCCGGAGAAAAAAATAATTGTTATGCACGTCGTATCAGGCTTCTATGGTCAAACCATCATATGCCAGGAAGACATTTTCCGGCAACGTTCTGTTAATCTCATCATACAACCCAAGTTTGTGACTGATGTGTGTCAGGTATGCTCTGTCAGGACCGATCCTGTCGATCATGTCCAATGCTTCATTAAGGTTAAAATGTGAAATATGATCATCATGTTGCAGGGCATTGATCACCAGTGTTTTCGTTCCTTCCAACTTTGATATTTCTTCTTCGGGAATATAGTTGGCATCTGTGATGTAGGTAAAATCCCCGAACCTGTAGCCAAACACCGGCATCTGATGGTGAATCACCTGAATGGGTGTAATGATCATACTGCCTATACTGAATTTTTTATTTTCAATCAGATGCAACTCCAGTTGTGGTACCCCGGGATATTTGTTATCGAAAGCATAGTGATACTCTCTTTTCAACTGATCCATCACATATGCATTGGCATAAACAGGCATCGGTTTTTGCTGTTTATAATTATAGCATCTCACATCATCAAGTCCTGCAATATGATCGCGGTGCTGATGTGTTATGAGTACACCATCAAGCTGTTTTATGCCTGCCCTCAACATCTGATACCGGAAATCCGGTCCGGTATCTACGACAAGGCTCATCTCATCAAATTGAATATGTACAGAGGTTCTCAACCGTTTATCCTTGGCATTGCCGGAAGAACAAACGGCACATTCACAGGTTATTATAGGAACGCCCTGGGAAGTTCCCGTTCCAAGAAATGTAACTCTCAATGATTATTCGTTATTTTCAGTCAGTTGATTAAGTAACTTTTGATTTTTTTCGCTGAATCTGTCCGTATTCAAATCAATGGATCTGATTATATCAAGGAGGCAGTTTATTTTACCTTCCAGTGAATAGAATTTATTTACAACGACCACTTTTGTCTCCCGAAGGATGCAATAACCTGATTTAAAATTGCCTTTTTCATATCTCAGTATATAATCGGATTCTGAAAACAGGTCTTCAAGTTTGTTTAAAAAGTGCTTCGTGTACTTTATATCCATCTAGCTTGTCAACTTGTTAACAGTCTCGACGAGTGAATCAAAATTTAATGGTTTTTGCAGATATTCGTTTATACCGGCGTTTTTAAAGTCGTCAATGGTATAATTCTTCGCATTACCTGTAATGGCGATAATAGGAATAGCCGCTTTATCCTTATCATTAAGCGAGCGGATGCTTCGGGCGCATTCCATTCCGTCCATCTGAGGCATATTAATATCCATCAGGATAATATCGTAATAATTGCTTTCAAGCATTTTCATCACCTGTTTGCCATTTTTAGCTGAGAAAATGTCGTAGTTCTGAATCTGTAGAATTTTTTTAGTCAGATTTTGAATCACTGAGCTGTCTTCAGCTATCAATACCTTTTTGTTCCCCATAATATTATGTGTTTAAAAAAGTTGGATAATAGTTTTTAAATTCTTCAAATCGCTCTTTTAGTTCATCCAGTTCCTTATCCAGGCTCTTATAGATCTTTTTTTCTTTCTTTAACCTGGCTTCTATATCAATTGTTAATTTTGATACTTTATCAATACCTAACGTTCCGGCATTGCCTTTTAGCGTGTGCAAATTAATTAAAATATTTTCGTAGTTACCATCTTTTGCAGAAAGAATGCAGCTATCGATCTGTTCCTGACTTTCTTTTTCAAAATCTGAGAACACATTCATCACCATTTCCTCACCCCCATACTTGACCAGCTGATTCACAATCTCCTGATTGATGATCACATCTTCCTCCTGTTTTTCTTCAACTTCCACATTTACAGGACTTTCAATATTCAGCAATTGTCGTATTTTGTTTAGCAACTCACTTGCCTTAATGGGTTTGGAGATGTAATCATCAAGCCCTGATTTGATAAACCGCTCTTTGTCTTCCTTCATGGAATAGGCTGTCATAGCCACGATAGGTGCCAGATTTTTCTTCCCAAGTGCTTTGATTTTTTTAGTAGCGGTGACCCCATCCATATCCGGCATCTGAATATCCATAAAAATTATGTCATAATCATTTTTCTTAGCCTTATTGATGGAATCCTGACCATTAACTGCTACATCCACACTACATCCGGACTTCTTTAATATCTCACCTGCCACCTGCCTGTTGACCATATTATCGTCCACCAGCAGGATCCGGGGCACCATCGTTTTGAAATAATTGGTAATGACGGTATCCTTACTAAAAAGTTGATCTTCATCAATGATCTCAAGGTCTGTGTCTTCGGCCTCAAAGGTAAACCAGAAGGAACTTCCCAGTCCGATCGCCGAATACACTCCAATGTCTCCTCCCATCAGCTTACATAATTCTTTTGAGATGGCCAATCCCAGCCCGGTACCTCCGAATGATTTTGTAGATGAGTCTTCCACCTGGCTGAAACTGTTAAAGAGTTTCTTAATGTTGTCCTGAGATATGCCTATACCGCTGTCGCTCACAACCACTTTGATGGTATTCCGGATATCTTTTTTCGCAATGGTCTTCAGGCTGATATTTATGGAGCCTCCTCCGTCCGTAAATTTAATAGCATTCGACGTAAGGTTTGACAATACCTGCAATAGCCGGGTCTCATCAACCATTACTTTTTTAGGCAGGTTCTGGTCGAGATGATAATACAGGTTAATATCCTTTACCTGAGCCTGTTGTGAGAACATGGCATACAGTTTTTCCATGACGTAGGTCAGGTTGACCGGAATCTTCCTGAGCTCCAGTTTTCCGGCTTCTATTTTGGAAAGGTCAAGTATGTCATTAAGAATGGTAAGGAGTGTCTCGGATGATTTTTTTATCGTCTGAACGTATTTGATCTGTTCATTATTCATTTTTGAATTGGTGAGCAGATCAATAGTGCCGATAATACCGTTCATAGGTGTCCGGATCTCGTGGCTCATATTTGCCAGGAAGTTCTCTTTAACTTTCAACGACCGTTCGGCAAGCTCTTTGGCCTTTTGAAGCTCAAGGTTTGCCTTTTTAAGCATGGTAACATCCCTTGCCACGCCTTCAATATACACCTTGCTTTTTCCTGCCGAGAGAAGCCTGATATTGCAAAGCATCTGGAGTGTTTTACCGTCTTTGGTATTTACCGATGCTTCGAAGTTACGCAGGCTTTTTTCCTTCAGAAGCTTTTTCACCAGCTTGTTGGCTTTTTTCGGTTCCGGATAGAAGTTGATGATATTGTTGTTAAGTATAAAATCGGTATCATATCCCAGCATCTCCTTAACAGAAGGGCTGATCATAATAATGGTCCCTTTTTTGTCACACCGGAAATATATATCCTGAAAGGATTCAAATATGTTCCTGAACTTCTCTTCATTTTCAGAGAGTGCCAGCTCAGAAAGTTTCTTTTCTGTAATATCATGTGCAATACCGGATACTTCCTGAATGGTGCCATCTTCGTGATAGATCGGATTCAGATAGATCTCTTTCCATATCTCCTCCTGATTTTTCTTGTTTTTCAGAGATGTTTCAAAGTGCAGATATTTGCCGTTAAAAACTTCTTCATACTGCTTTTTCCAGAACACTTCGTTGTCGGATGTTTCGGATAATTTCGCATCCCGGTTGTCTTTCTTTATCGAATCGAGGTTCGAATAGTGCTTGCTGGTCTGGAAATAATTCTGGTTGAAGGAGGTGAAATTGGATTTTTTATCCACCGACCAGATCAGGTGGCTGCTGCTTTCAAAGATCGCTTTCAGACGTGCAGATTGTTCGTAGATTTTATGTTCTTTTTGTTTACGTTCAATCGATAAGGCTACCTGTCCGGATATAAAATCAAGAAGTTCGAGATCTTTGTAATTATATGTATTCCGGTTATGGTAGCACTGAACGGCAATGATCCCGATTACCCTGTTGGCTATCCGAAGTGGCACTCCTAACCATATTTTAGGCGTACGACCCCTAACGGTTACCTTTCCGTGATATTCCAGGTTGGTAATATCCTTTTCGTATAAAAACATCGGTTTGTTCGAACTCATGGCATATTCGGTAATGCCGTTCTTTAGATTCCGTTCGAGTTTGTTCTCGGGAAAAGAATTGTATTCATCGATGTAATACGGAAAATTCAGCTTTTTCTTTTCCTTATCAATAAGGGCCACATAAAAATTGTTTACCTCGATGATGTTGTTCAATTCCTGGTGGATATTGGCAAAAAGTGCTTCCAGGTTTGAACTGTTAATTGTCATGTTCGCGATCTTATAGTACAAGGCCTGCGCCTTCTCAGCCCGGATACGTTCCGTAATATCGTGGAATATCCCCTTAAACTCAACCGGTTTTCCGTCCTTAAACGAACAATTCACACCTCCTGTCAGATACAATTTTTTGCCGTCTTTTGTGATAAATGCTGTATCAAACTTATCTACATTTTTGCCTTCGATTATGAGGTCAAGTGCAATGCTTGTCTTGCTGATGTAATCGGGATGCACGATATCATTCAGGGTCAGGTCCTGCACTTCTTCGTTGGAATACCCAAGTTTTTCTTTCCATATTTTGTTGACAAACAACAGCTGACCGTTCAACCCGAAGATCTGGATCAGGTCGTTGGCATTGTCAAACAGTTCCTTAAGCTGGTCATTGCTCTTTTTAAGTTCTTCTTCAATACGACGTTTCTCTGTCACATTCTCTCCTACCAGCGTCACACCGGCAATCTGACCTTTGGCATTATAAAGTACTACCGAACTGAGTTTCAGGATGATGGTATCTCCGAGATGATGCAGAATGTGTCCTTCAAACGTGTCGACGTATCCTTTATTCGTGATCAGGTCATTCAGGAATGTCTTAGCTTCCTCCTGCATGTTTTCCGGAAACAGACTTTTATAAAAATACTGTCCGATGATCATTTCCGAAGATTTTCCCGTTATATCGAGCAGCGACTGATTACAGAAGGTGATCTTGCCTTCTTTATCCAGTGAGAAGGCTATGAGATGGGAATTCTCCAGGGAATTATGGAGTTTGCGTTCAGATTCCAGCAAGGCCTGCTGAAGATTCCGTTCATCTTCTTCAAGTTTTTTGTCTGTGATGTCAATGGTAGCCGAAATGTATCCTGAAAATTCCCCCTCCGATTCATACAATGGAATCCCTGCTTCATGCACCCACTTTAATTGGTTATTGCCGTTGTATATACGGTAAATGATGCCGTATTTTTTCCTTTTATCGAAAGCCAGGTTAATCGATGATATGACTTTCGAATAGTCTTCGGGATGGATGTTGTCAAGCCAGCCGTTGTCCCGCTGTTCTTTTAATGGCTTTCCGGTGAACTTAATCCACTGGTTGCTGAAATAATAAAACTCATTTTTGCTGTTGGACATTTTAAAAAGTACCGGCGCGGTATCGGAGAGATCTGCAATCTCTTTCCCTTCCAGCATCAATGATTCCTTGCCGGAAGTTTCAGGAGATATATCGATTATGGCAGAGGCCAGACCATTAAAATCACCATTGTTGTCGTAAATAGGGATACCGGATTCAAACACCTGCGAAAAGGTATTATCAGCACGTTCCAGACTATACCGGATGGAATATTTGGTTCTTTTTTTTATGGCTCCCGAGATCACTTCGCGGATCTTTTTCCGGTCCTGATTATTAATGAAATTGATCCATCCTTTGCCGAGCTGTTGCTGAATGGGTGCTGCCGTAAAATCGAGATATGCCGTATTCAGGTAGTAAACCTGTTCATCTTTGTCGTAACATTTGAACATCAGGCTCCCCTCGGAAATCAGTTTGTTCAGATCTGCCGGATTATCATCTTTTAAATCAATCCGGGATATCCCGACATCAAATTTCTGAGGATGGAATGTAAGATAATATTTACTGGAAGTTTCAAAGCAAAAAACTGTCAATTCGGAAAATACAAGTTTGTCTTCCTCCGTTTTAACCTGCATACTCAAATGGATGGTCTGACCTAATTTCAGGCTGCTAACAGTATTTTCAATCATTGTTTTTGACAGCTCTCCCGAAGGTTGTGCTTTTGGGAATAACACTTCATAGGAAGATCCCACAAGGTCGTTCGTATAACCAAAGGTCTCGTCATTCTCATTCTGCACCTCTGTAATAAATTCATATTCAAGCTTTATTACACATACAGAAGAAATATGCCTCTTTTGGTCTGCCAGATTTGCTTCCTTATGCGTCAGATCATTTTTCTTTCGGGATGATTTCGTAAATATTCTGCCTATTCTCATATAGAATCATTCAATAAACTAATAAAGTTAATCATTTTACACGTTTTTTTCTATCCAGAAATGGCAACAGCTTACATTGTTGTTTATTTTTGATAAAATAAGTTCAATTTTTAATTCAATGCATTGAAAAAAGAAGGAATTCTTGTGGTTATTGCCGGCCCTACTGCCGTAGGAAAAACAGATCTGTGCGTCCGGTTGGCCCAAAATTTTACGACTGAAATAATATCTGCCGATTCCAGACAGTTTTTTAAAGAGTTATCTATCGGAACGGCAAAGCCGACAAGCGATGAGATGGAGGGTATTCTGCATCATTTCATTGATTTTATAGGTATTCAGGAAGAATTTAGTTCCGGCCGGTTTGAAGTAGCTGTGCTGGAATTATTATCGCAATTATTTCCCAAACATCCTGTTGTCCTCATGACCGGAGGATCGGG
Source organism: Cyclobacteriaceae bacterium (assembly GCA_050288525.1). Taxonomy (GTDB): domain Bacteria; phylum Bacteroidota; class Bacteroidia; order Cytophagales; family Cyclobacteriaceae; genus JBNKDZ01. The sequence goes on along the minus strand of JBNKDZ010000077.1, from coordinate 7,986 downwards.
GTTGTACATTCAGGCTGTATGCCATGGCATGAACGACATCCCGAAAATTGATCTGTCGTACCGGGAAGAATTATATGAGGAATTTAAAAAAACAGGGCTTCAGCCATTGGTTGAGGAGCTGGAGAACAAAGATCCGGTGTATTTTAACAAAGTTGATCTTAAAAACACCCAACGTGTGATCCGGGCACTGGAGGTATGTCGTGGTACTGGAAGGCCCTACTCAGATTTCAGACAAGACAAGCAAGTCGAACGGGATTTCAATATCATCAAAATCGGGCTTGACAGAGACAGGGAAGAACTTTTTCAGCGTATTGACCTGAGAATGGACCAGATGATAGCCGACGGATTGTTTGAGGAAGCAGAAAAATACTATCCCTACCGGCACCTGAACGCCTTAAAAACAGTAGGATACAAAGAGATCTTTGGTTATCTGGATGGCGAATACGATAAAACAGAGGCCATAAGATTGCTAAAAAGAAATACCCGAAGATACGCCAAAAGACAGCTGACCTGGTTTAAAAAAGACACCGGTTTTCATTGGTTCCATCCGGATGCGTTTGATGAGATCATCGATTTCATAAATACAAAAGCAAAAACCTACTAAAACATATCCCATTCAAAACAAATATCACCATCAGCAGTTCTGTAAGTATGCCATTTTAATGGAATATTTTAATGAACGATAATGAATTTTAACATTAAAATTGATTAAACTTACAGATCACTTCTAACCTCAGATGTATGACACTCATAATTCTTAAAAGCCTGCATGTTTTCTTCGTGATCATATGGATGTCCGGACTAATCGTTATGCCCCGGCTATTGGCCTATATGACAGAAGCTAATTCGATGGATGAACCAGACAAAGGTGTGCTGTTAAAACATTATAAAATCCTTTCCCGAAAACTCTGGATCCTTATCACATGGCCTTCAGCAGGATTTGCTATAATATTTGGGCTCGGCATTATGCACCCGTACTTTTCCATGGTCTGGTTCTGGATAAAAATAGGATTGGTAGTCGTATTACTGGTCTATCATCACCTTATCCATTTTGCCTATAAGAATTTACAAAAAGATAACTTTAAATATTCCGTAAGCTCGCTGAATACCTGGTTTGAGACAGTAATCGTTTTGTTACTGGCAATTGTTTTCGTTGCCGTGATGAAAAACAGCATTTACATTTACCTGAAAATAAGTGCCGGAATTGCGCTGGCCGTATTGATCTTCCTGGCCATCCGTACCATTATACGTAAAAGAAATAAAAAAAAATCCGCAAGTTCTGATTGATCATGAAATACATCATCCGTTTATTGCTAATACCATTGTTTCTCGCCTGTGAGGCACCTCCTGAGAAACTTCCGATATTGGGTAGACATACCATTGAGAATGTCCACTATGACAACGGTATGAAAGCTGACACGATCTATCATACGGTAGGAGATTTCAGGTTTGTTGATCAGGATAGTGCTTTTATCACCCCTGAAACCTTCGATGACAAGATATATGTTGCAGATTTTTTCTTCACTTCATGTCCGACGATTTGTCCGATCATGAAGACACAGATGTTACGGGTGTACAAAGCATTTGAGGACAATCCTGAAGTGTTGCTCCTGTCCCATACTATTGATCCGAAACATGACTCTGTAGCGGTATTGAAGGATTTTGCTGACCGGCTGGAAGTGAAAAGTTCGAAATGGCATTTTGTGACGGGTAAGAAGGAAGAAATCTATGAGGTCGGACAAACAAATTATATGGTGACAGCTCGTGAAGATCCCAACGAATTGGGAGGATACCTTCATTCAGGAGCCTTTTTACTTGTTGATAAGGAAAAAAGAATACGAGGGGTATACGATGGTACTAAAGAAGAAGCTGTCGATAAGCTTATCCGGGATATTCCGGTACTTTTGAAGGAATATCATCCCGAATAAAAAGATTTTTTTTATGTTTGCCCCTATGAGATTATTTGGCATAACAGGAATTATTTGTTTGTATTTGTTTTTTCAGGGTTGTACCGAAAAAAAACCTGAAAACAATGCTGTAACCAAGCTGGATCAGCGTACTAAAATCCGCTATCGCCAATACATGTCGGAAGGAAAACGGCTTTATACCCTTCATTGCAGTAACTGCCATCAGGAAAACGGCTCAGGGCTGGTACGCCTATATCCTCCGTTGCTGAATTCAGATTTTATGATCGACAATCCTGACGAGGTGATTTGCATTATGAAAAACGGCCAGGAAGGATCGATAACCGTAAATGGCGTTGAGTTTAACCACGATATGCCGGAAAACCAGCTGCTAACCAACCTGGAAATTGCCGAGATAACCACCTACATTTATAATACGTTCTTAGAAGAGGAGATGAAAGACAGCGTTGCCATTGTTACTTTAAACCAGGTCGCCGATATTCTGGCAAAATGTAAGAACGGAGAATAGCAAAAAAGACTGTCCTTTTGAACAGCCTTTTTTATGGCGAAACTATTTAGTCAATTAGTTGTCGTTTATATATTTCCTTGAAACGGATTTTCGCTTACCATTCTCCAGAGTCACTTCCATGTCAACATTGGTGTAACCTTCCCGGATCCTGATATTCATCATGTCAATATTAGAGACTTTTGACTTATTTTTCTTTTCAATTTCCCTGATCAGATCCGAAATATTCTCATCATTAAATTCAATGTCGTTATCATCCAAATCATCAGGATCGATGTTTTTAAGCTCTATATTCATGTGCGTAACCATTTCTGCAATCGCATTACCCAACGATTCCATAACATTATCAACATGAATCGAGATATTGTTGAGATCGAGTTCGAAATCCTCATCGCTGATATTTACCGAGATATTCAGATCTTCGATTTCATTCTCTATTTTTTCTTCAAGCCGGTCGCCCCAGTCTTCCATATATTCATCCAGATCAGTTGTCTTTCCATTTATTGTAATGGTAATTGATTCATCATCTTTTTTATGCTTTTGAGCTGATGAACTTATGACGGTCATTAAAATAAGCATGCAAGAGACAGAAGTTACGGTTATCAATTTCATAATACATAGTTTTTTAGTTGACAAAATGAGTGAAAAAATTGATCCAATTATTAACTAAAAACCATAACTAACTGAATATCTGAGTTATAAATATTTTTTTGATATGTCATTCATGTAGGCGCCCGTCCGATATCGGACAAAAATCTGTCAATATTTGGACAGCTTTCTTGTTTAAAAAGATTTTTTTTATTGTGATTAAGATCTATAATTGTTTTTATTGAAATGAATATGCCGGAAAGATTCAAATATCAGGAACTTATAGCTCCCTGTGGTATGAATTGCGGATTATGTATCGGACATCTTCGCGATAAAAGACCATGTGGCGGATGCTTCAGGAAGGACGATCCAAACAAGCCAAAGGTCTGCAGGAGTTGCCAGATAGTCAATTGTGAATTGTTATCCGAAACATCCTCAGGTTATTGTTATGATTGCAGAGAATATCCTTGCGATAGATTAAAAAAACTCGATAAACGATACCGAACAAATTATCAAATGAGTATGATCGAAAATCTTGATTTTATAAAAATCTACGGAATAGAGAATTTCATTAGAAATGAAGAAGAAAAATGGAAATGTTCTGTATGTGGATCCGGATTATGTGTTCACAGGGATTTCTGTTTGAAATGTAGTACACCAGTTAATTAGCGCAGGGCAAAGAGCTCAGGGCAAAGCGTAAGAATTTATGAATGGATAGTAGGAAAAATGATTAAGGAGCAAATGGCAAATTTAAGTATGCTGCTGATAAGAGCTTTTCACTCTAACTCCAAACTGCTTTACTACTTTTTATTAAGCAGTTCATTGGCCCTTTTTATACTTTCCTTGATTTTCTGATCGACCTCACGGATCCGGATCATCTGATCGTTTAAATAATCGATGACTTCTTCTTTTGCTTTTTCTTCAAAATTTGAATTGAAGTCACGCATCCAGGCCATCATCGATTCGTTGGCATCTTCCAGACTTGAAATTGCCTCCTGAATTTCCTTTGAGGATTCTGCATTAAGCGAATCTGCGTTCAATGAATCGGTAGCTGATGTGACCTTTTTATTTAACTGTGATTTGAGACTTTCTATTTCATCCATCATAGGCATAACACCATCATGGACGGACATAACCTGCTTGTAAAGTCTGTCAATTGTTTCAGCTTTTTTATCATTACAGGCATTGAGCATAAAAGTTATAGCAAAAAGCAATATAAAACGGACTGAAGATTTTTTCATGGCAAACTATTTTCTATTTATTACTATTCCCAGAGCGGATATTTCTCAAGTTCAATTAAGGTTCCGAAAAACAATTTAGTCATTTCTTCAAAAGATTTCGTATAATCGGACACTAAAAATTTACTTTTTTTACTACCCGAATTATTATTCAGAAGATTATACTCAAGGTAGGCTTTCAGGGATGCAGCTACTATTTCGGAAGAATCAAGTACCTCAACCGCATCATTATAGTACTTTAAGATCTGTTTTTTTATGAGTGGATAATGTGTACAGCCCAGGATCAGGGCTTTGATATTTTCAAGTGCCGGTTTTTTCAGATATTCATTGATGATCTCCTGACTGATGTTCCCCTCAAGAAATCCTTCTTCAATCATTGGTACCAACAAAGGGGTGGCGAGGGCATTAAAATGGATGTTATTATCCAGATCGTGTATTTTTTTTGTATAGACGTTGGAGCTTACGGTTTGTTTGGTGCCTATGAGTCCGATGGAGACATCCTGATAATTTTCACGGATATAGTTAACTACAGGGTCAATGACATTAAAAACCATAGCCCGCTTACCTACATATTCTTTTATAAGATCTGTAGCAGCTGCACTGGCCGAATTGCAGGCAATCAGAATGACTTTACAGCCTGCTTTCAAAAAAATATCACATATTTTGATCGAATAGGCCTGAATGGCCGCTGTCGATTTATCACCATACGGAAGATGGGCGGTATCACCAAAATAAATTATGTTTTCGTTGGGCAGAACATTTTTAACTGCTTTTGCGACGGTCAGACCACCGATACCACTATCGAATATACCTATCGGATCAGATGCTTTGGGCATAATTATTAAAAACAAGTCATAAAAAAAGCCAGCACTCAGGCTGGCTTCAAAATTACAAATTCTTAAATATTAAATATATTGATTGATAATATTTTCGAATAATTCTTGTTTTCCACTTGTTACGGCAGGTTCACCTACTTCAAGAGCATGAGCGCGAAGATCCTCGAGTTTCAGTTTGCCGCCTTCGAAGTCAGCACCTTTGCCGCTGTCGTAAGAAGCATATCTTTCTTTTCTGAGTTTTTTGTAATCAGAATTTTCAAGAACATCTGTTGCGATAAGGAAAGCTCTTGCAAACGCATCCATACCACCGATATGTGCTAAAAAGATATCTTCAAGATCGGTAGAGTTTCTTCGGGTCTTAGCATCAAAGTTCACACCACCTGTAGTAAATCCTCCTGCTTCAATGATTACAAGCATCGCTTCAGCTAATTCAGACAGGTTAATCGGAAACTGGTCAGTATCCCAACCGTTTTGATAATCACCTCTGTTCGCATCAATACTACCTAACAATCCTGTGTCAGCAGCTACCTGAAGTTCGTGCTGGAATGTATGACCGGCAAGGGTAGCATGGTTTACTTCGATGTTAAGTTTGAAATCTTTGTCAAGTCCGTTAGCTCTCAGGAATCCGATCACTGTTTCAGAGTCGAAATCGTACTGATGCTTGGTTGGCTCCATTGGCTTAGGCTCAATCAGGAATGTGCCTTTGAAACCATTTTTCCTTGCATAATCACGTGCCATTGTAAGGAACATTGCAAGGTGTTCTTTTTCACGTTTCATGTCTGTGTTGAGAAGCGACATATAACCTTCTCTTCCTCCCCAGAACACATAGTTTTCTCCACCTAACTGGATGGTAGCGTCAATAGCATTTTTTACCTGGGTACCTGCCCATGACAACACGTTGAAATCAGGGTTGGTAGAAGCTCCGTTCATATAGCGAGGATTGCTGAATACGTTAGCCGTTCCCCAAAGAAGTTTCACGCCTGTTTCTTTTTGTTTTTGTTGAGCATAGTCAACGATAGTCTGAAGTCTTTTTTCTGATTCTGCGATAGAACCACCTTCAGCAATCAGGTCAAAATCATGGAAGCAATAATATGGTGCACCGATCTTTGTGATAAATTCAAAAGCGGCATCCATTTTATCTTTTGCTGCCTGGATAGCATCACTTGAGGTACTCCATGGGAAGTCTTTGGTTGCCTTTCCGAATGGATCAGAACCGTCACCACAGAAGGTATGCCAGTACGCAATAGCAAATCGGAAATAATCTTTCATGGATTTTCCGTTTACGATTTTATTTTCATCGTAATATTTGAAAGCAAAAGGATTTTTTGAATCTTTTCCTTCAAATTTTATTTTGTCTACAGTAGGAAAATATATTTTACTCATTTTTATAATGGTTTATTAAATGTTTAAGTATTTAAGCCAATTTTGATAAGCGTCTTCATAGGCGCCAAATAAGGATGGATTCGGTTCGATCGTCTTGATCGTTTTCAATCCCTGGAATGCTTCTTTAAAGTTGCTGTAAACACCGGCACCAACACCAGCACCACGTGCAGCTCCCTGAGCACCGTCCGTATTGTAAAGTTCGACACATGCTCCCGTGATATTGGCAAATGCCTCAGCAAACAAAGGACTCAGGAACATATTCGCATGTCCTGCTCGAACGGTATTAAGTTCCATTCCCATATCTTTCATGATGTTAAAGCCATAATTAAGGGCAAACACAATACCTTCCTGACCGGCACGCAACAGATGTCGCTGATCATGTCTGTTGAAGTTGAGCCCATGAAGCTGTGCATTCACATCCACGTTCTCCATAATCCTTTCCGCACCGTTTCCGAACGGAATGAAAACAAGCCCGTCTGAACCGATAGGCGCTTCCATGGCGTAATCATCCATTTCTTTGTAGGACATTGATCCGGCGCCAATATTTTTGTGAAGCCAGCTGTTCAGGATGCCAGTACCGTTTACACAAAGCAGAACGCCGTATTTAGCATCTTTTTTGGTGTTGTTAACATGCACAAACGTATTTACTCTTGATTTTGCATCGTACTCGGGTGATTCAATAATGCCATAAACAACACCAGATGTTCCTGCTGTGGCAGCAACTTCTCCAGCATTCAGGACGTTAAGTGAGAAAGCGTTATTCGGCTGATCACCTGCTCTGTAAGATACTTTTATTCCCGGACTCAGTCCGAGTTCTTCAGCAGCAGCATGTGTCAGCTGCCCCTGATTACCAAATGTAGGCACGATATCAGGAATAAACGATTCTTCAACACCATAGTAATCAAGAAGTTTTTTTGCTATTTCTTTTTCCTTGAAATTCCAGAATATACCTTCAGAAAGCCCTGAAACAGTCGTGGTGATCTCTCCTGTCAGCTTCATGGCCACGAAATCACCGGGAAGCATGATTTTATGTATGCTATCATATAGTTCCGGTTCATTGTCTTTAACCCACTTTAATTTTGAAGCAGTGAAGTTGCCCGGTGAATTGAGGTAGTTGGAAAGGCAAAACTCACCTCCCAGATCATCAAACGCTTTTTTGCCTATTTCTACGGCTCGGCTGTCACACCATATGATGGCAGGTCGTAAAACTTCCTTATTTTTATCAACCAACACCAGCCCGTGCATCTGGTATGAAATACCGATGGCCTGTATCCTATCTTTTGCGGCACCTGATTTTGCCAGGATTTCCGCAGTTGCATTTTTAATGTTTTTCCACCATTCCTCCGGTTTTTGTTCAGCCCATCCTGGCTTTTTGGAGATCATGGACATTTCCTGCTTTGGGTATGTTGCAGAAGCAATTACCTCTCCGGTATCTGCTTTTAACAATGTTGCTTTTATGGAAGAACTTCCAAGGTCGTATCCTAGTAGCATTATGTATGTTATTTTATTAT
>JBNKDZ010000076.1:0-6647 GCA_050288525.1 Cyclobacteriaceae bacterium | reverse complement strand
ACGCCAAATTTAAAATCCGGTTCATCAATGGACCGGCCTTTTTCGAGAAGTTTGAAATTTTCGACAGTTCCTATCTCAAAATCATAATTTTCAACGACGAGATCTTTAATGTCTTTATTAAGTTTTTCCTCTTTTTCGTCTGCGTATTCTGTTTTGTTTTTCAGGAATTTCTCCGTATAACCTGTCTGACTGGAATAATCCCGTTTAGCATCATACCTGAGATACAACGGATTCTCATCGTCATGAAAATCGAATACATCCATCAATTGATCCTGATAATATTCTTTTGATGCCCCGGTAATGGTCTTAACCATATCTATCCTGATGCTGTCATTTTCCAGATCATCAACCTTCATTTTCAGGAATGTTCTATTGCCGTTTCGCTCAGGAATATCAACTGGAATTTTTACTTTTTCAAGATCCCAATCCGATGACCCTTTCAATCCATTGACGCTGTAAACACTGATGCCCTGCATATGCTGACTTATTTCTCCATATATAGAGTTTTCATCCATTATAGTTACATATACCGGCTCTTTAAAATGAACTTTCAAACCAAAGATCAGCTCCTGCTCAAGTATAAGATCATCAATGTCGGATATTTCTCTTGGTATGCCAATCAGAATATCATGTTCAATATTGTTTGACTTGAGAAAATCTGAAAGTGCTATAAGGGAAGCTGAGGACGAACCGGGTCGTCTTCCATTTATCGAAAAATATTCCAGTCCGTATACATGATAGTGGTGTCTGATGAAATCATACGCTATGTTAAACAGTTTTTCAGGTTCACATCCACTTTTATAATTCTTTTTGAGAAAGTGCTTCAGATTTTTTTCCAGCGTGAATGACGAGTTCTCAAAGATTTTCCCTACCAGGCTGGAGATCTCCTTCTTCGAAACATTAGTGTTTAATTCCTCCGGATTACCCAGAAAACCCGGATAATAGTAGTTCTCGACTGAAGGAGAAGCATAAATAACCTTGAATTTTACTGTAGGAAGCTCCCGGTATGGGAACATCCACCGGATATCATCGACACTTTCACGATTGTTATCTTCAAAATGATACGTTTTCTTATTCGTATCTGTATCTTCCTTTTCTTCAAATTTTGAATCACTATTCAATAATTTCAAATTTATAAAGCATCTTCGCTGGACATCAAAGGAAATTATTTGTTTCATCACAGGATACTTATTATAAATCTGATATAAAACCGGATCGAACTGATAATACGTTCCAAAAGCGCTGATAACCTGTTCTTCCACCACATAGTAATCCAGTATATCACCCACTTCAAGATTAGGGATCGCCAGTTTTAACATGTTCAATCCGTGCTCGTTAATCTTTTTTTCTTCCCGGACAGCATTATCCATTGAGACAATAATTTCTTTTCCATCCGGTTTGATTATTTTAAATCCCGTGTAATAGTCAAACGATGTTTTACGATAGGAGCCACTTTCCGGAATATCAAACTGAGCATAATCTTCCAGTGTGGTACTATTCAGCAGCATTATTCGTTCATGAAAATATTTGTTACAACGAAGCTTAACAACGATAGGATCTTTCTTATACGACAGGACATTTGATTTGGCGATAATAACAGCAGGTTTGTTTTTCCATTCTTCCGGAATTTCTTTTTTTTGAAACGTCGCATCTGCGTCATTCCACATCATCTGGCGTATTTCTGCTGCCTTTTTTTCATCTTCATTTGGCCGGGCTTCGATGTTGGTATATAAAAAAATTAGTGATAAAAATATCCATATCAGATTTGGTGTGTTAATCTTCATCTTTAATAAGTATTAATTGATTATTATAAAAATTATTTAATTGTCTGACAGCATCATTCCATTCCCCGAAATGAGATACTGGTAATATATTCTGCAATACTTTGATCTCCTTTTTATAAATAACCTTTTTCTGGTTTACCTCATATTTCATGTCAAACTTAAAATATTCATTTTCAACCGAAATTGGTTCCGGGATGTGATTTGCCTGATAGCCTGCAGGAATATTGATCTCTGTTAAAAAAGTCTTAAATACTTTTGTTTCAAAGAAATACGGTGATTTTCGTTCTTTCTCAATCGTCATGCCTTTAAAATCCTTCGATATGTCCATATCCAGGTAGATCTCATTCCCGAAGGAATTCATGTGATTGGGCAATGAAACAGAATAATCGATTTCAATTGGCGCTTCACGTTCAAATGAACTGCATGAATTAATTTCGATCATGTCCGGACTAACATCGCCTGAAACAAGTACTTTTATAAACTTTGCTGAATCTTCTTTATCGAGGGTATTATACAGGTTTAAAAGCAGTTTTTTATACTCTCCGGTAAACGTCACATTTCCTGAAGCCTGTAATTTATCCTCATCAATGTTTAAGGTTAATTGATTTTGCTCGATATAGCTCTCGATAGGTTCTACCGGCACAGTGCTGCGTATATATTTCGCTCCATCCTCAATAAGTATCTGTTTCCCCTGTATGCGCTCTCCATTGAAATTCAACTTATTATACTTTTCAGTCGGGTCAAGAATATACTTCTTATCTCCGGCCATCACATAACATATCATATGGTTGTCAACCGCCAGCGAAGGAATATCATAGGTATACGGGATTTTATTCGTCCCCACCCAGGTTAACCGGGCGTCAAACCCTGCTTCGCGCAGCATGCATTTGGTAAGATTTGCCATTCCTTTACAATCCCCATACCGATTGTAAAATACCTTATCAGCACTTTCCGGCCGGTATGCAGCAAGTCCATCCTCAAAAGCGATGTATTTTATATTATCCTGGACCCAATAGTATATGGCTTTGATCTTTTCCTCATCTCTATCCAATCCTGTTATTAATGTCTGAACCTTATCTTTAACAGAAGCATCAATATTGTCCGTTCCTTTTACCAGAGAAGCATACCAACTATACAGGTCATCAAGGGAAGACAAAACGTTAATTGACTGATTATTTGCATTATATGATTTGACCAGAATTAACAAATGGGGCAAAAAATGTGTGATTCCCGGTATATCATCCTCATGGGGGATCACTTCAATATCTGAAATTTTATACCAATAGATTATCTTGTCAGTCTGGGTATCTATCCGTTTCTTTTCAATATTATACCCTTCAAAATTCATTTCCAATATCTCGATATCCGCACCTCCGGGCACGTTGATAATAATCTCCCGGTTTACAACCGGTTGCTCTTCATGAAAAAACAATTTTGTGAGATATCTGGGATCTTTGTACGCCATCTCCGAATCAAAGTGGACAATATCGCCCTGTTCGGGCATTACAAAATGATAGGCGCATATTTGCATATCAGAATAAAATATGCCTTCTGTTTCATAATGTCCACAGAACGTGTCATATTTTATCTTTTTCCCCTTTCCATTAGTCAGCTTATGTGAAATGATGGAGGATTGATCATTAAAGAACAATTTTTTTATGGCCTCCGTATTTTTTTCCAAACCAATAAAATCACACACTTCATATTTCGTGAGGTCTAGCGAAGGTGTGCCGCTAATTGAATAATTGAGTTCTGTTTTGCTATTCAGCAATACTACTTTATTTTCTTTATACTCCTTTCTGAGGTCTTTAGCTGTTTGTACAGGATCGTTGTTTTGAGAAAATGCAAAAAAAATACTTTGAAAGTAAACAATTAAAAATATGCTATACCTGTTCATATAAAAAATTTTATCCTTGAACTATAGTACTAATTTAATACTTTTTATTGGTTAATATTTCGTAACCAGGATTTATTTACGTGTTGATTCTTTTTTGATTTTTCGAAGTAGAAAACGTCTCTTTATGAAACGAAAAATTATGAATTTACCGATAAGATAACATGAGCTCCGAAGATGAAAAGAACAATCTTTGTGTTTGAATGTGTATTTCAAATATGAATTGCAAATACAGACAGGCTGTTGGCCGGAGCTTTTCCAAAGTCGGAAACTTTGGAAAAGACGTCTCCTCTTGCTGATTACTCAAACTCCAAACTGTCTTACGGGACGCTCCTATACATATCTTGACTGTCCTTAATAAAAAAGCTGCCCTAATGGGACAGCTTCTCTTTCCTTGTGGAGCATATCGGAGTCGAACCGATGACCTCTACGCTGCCAGCGTAGCGCTCTAGCCAGCTGAGCTAATGCCCCGTTTGGGTCGGCAAATTTATAAACTAATTCTGCATTCTCAAAATTTTATTCTCCTCGCTTTTACAAAAATTTTCCGATAGTAATCGTTTAGAAGATTTACTTCGATAACACCTTTACTGGAAGAAGAATGGATAAAGATAATCCGGTCTTTTCCTTTCGTACTGGTGACGAGTCCGGCATGGGTGATTTTTTTACTCCCTTTTTTGGCCGCAAAGAATACCAGGTCTCCTTTCTGTATTTCATTTAATTGAACATTCTGCCCCAGTTTACTTTGTTCTTTTGAAGTTCTGGGGATATACATATCAATAGCTTCAAAGCTGCGCATTAGCAGTCCGGAACAATCCATACCAAGCGATGTTGTACCTCCATATTTGTACGGAGTACCGGTAAAACTGCGTGCTTTCGCAATTACAATATCGACCTTATCCTCCTTCGATACTTTTGTGCTGACACAGGATGTAAAGAAAAAAGAAAAAATAATTAGCCCTGACAGGTAATGCCTAACAAAAAGATTGCCTATTTTCATACCACAATAATGTGGCATTTAAAGCAAAATCCCAAGAACAAATTATTATTGTAAGGAAAATATCAAGGAAATATGTGTGGAATTACAGGAATATATGCATTTAATACAGCAGGAAATCTACATATGATCAATCTTTCTGCTGCAACAGATATAATGGAAAAGAGGGGGCCGGATTTCAGAGGTGTTGAAATCATGGATCATGTCGGACTGGGACACAGGCGGTTATCCATAATTGACACCAGCGACAATGCCCGTCAACCTATGAAAGATGCTAGCGGAAGATATACCATCGTTTACAACGGGGAGATCTATAATTTCGGAATCTTCCGGGAACAGCTCGCTGAAATGGGTGTTTCCTTTAAATCCACTTCGGACACCGAAGTGCTGTTATATTTTTACATGCATCTCAAAGAAAATAGTCTCACCCAACTGAACGGGTTCTTTTCTTTTGCTGTATATGATTCCGAAGAAGACTCTCTTTTTCTTGCCCGGGACAGGTTTGGAATAAAACCGCTGTACTACTACAAAGATGAAGACAAATTTATATTTGCTTCGGATATGCGATCCATCATTGCTTATGGACTAAAGAAAGAAATTGATTACGAATCGTTGTATACCTATCTGCAACTCAACTACATCCCGGCGCCTCATACTATGCTGAAGGACGTCAAGATACTGATGCCCGGATACTGGATGAAACTGGATAAAAACGGCATTGAGACAAAACCCTTTTACGAAATGAAGTATTTCCATGACGAAGTACAGCATTTTGATAAAAGTTACGAACAGCAGCAGATCATCATCCGGAACCTGCTGGAAGAATCTGTTAAGATGCGTCTGATATCGGATGTGCCGTTGGGCACTTTCCTGAGTGGAGGTATCGATTCTACCATTATTTCAGGCCTGGCCCGTAAACATGTCAGTGAACTCCATACCTTCAGCATCGGATATGCAGATGAACCTTTCTTTGATGAAACAAATTACGCGAACCTGGTTGCAAAAAAGTTTGACACAAAACATACGGTTTTCTCTCTGACCAATGACGATCTGTACGACGAATTGTTCAACATACTTGATTATTTTGATCAGCCATTTGCCGACTCATCTGCTATCCCTACCTATATTCTTAGTAAAAAGACGCGGAAACACATTACAGTGGCATTATCAGGAGATGGTGCTGACGAGCTGTTTTCCGGTTATAACAAGCATAGTGCTTTACTGAAAGCGATGCAATCCAGTACTTTTAATCATCTCATGGGTGTGGCAAGTCCTGTTTTCAACTTGCTGCCAAAATCAAGAAATAATCCTTTAACAAATAAAATACGTCAGGCTTCCAAGTATGCCAAAGGTATTGGCTTATCACAATCCGAAAGATACTGGCAATGGGCAGGTCTTATCTCTGAAAATAAAGCCCTCGGACTGTTAAATGCTGCTTCCCGTTCGCATCTCAGTACAGCTGACTTTTTGGAACGCAAAAACAAGCTTCTCGCTCCCATCAAAACCCAAAAGGATTTTAATGAATTGCTTCTTGCCGACATGCAACTGGTATTGCCCAATGATATGCTGACAAAGGTGGATATCATGTCGATGGCGAATGCACTGGAAGTCAGGGTGCCGTTCCTGGATCATCACCTTGTTGACTACGTTCTGCAACTACCTTCTGATTCGAAAATTAATGGCTCCATGCGTAAACGTATCCTTCAGGATGCCTTCAGGGATCTGTTGCCTCCCGAATTGTATAACCGCCCCAAACATGGATTTGAAGTACCACTTTTAAAGTGGTTCAGAACATCTTTAAAATCCCTGATCAAAGACGATCTGCTTTCTGACAAGCTGATAGAAGAGCAAAATATCTTTGACCCAAAAGCTATCCGGAGACTTCGGGGAAAATTATTCTCTATCAATCCGGGAGACAGTCATGCTACCGTATGGGCATTGATGGTCTTCCAGTGGTGGTGGAAAAAATACCTGA
>JBNKDZ010000075.1:0-2870 GCA_050288525.1 Cyclobacteriaceae bacterium | reverse complement strand
TGTTATTTAAAAGTAATAAATACGCATAAATTAAGTAATTTTATTGACAGCCAATTGTAAGATGAATCAACCGGTTCAAAATTTCTTAATGTAAACATTTAACAAACGAAATATGAGTTTATTTGCAAAAACACAGGAAACCTACAAAAACATCGAAGGGGAAGAGTTATCAGATTTGATTTCAAGAGGAGAAATAGCAGGAAGTCAGGTTATTGACGTCCGGACTGAAGGTGAACATAATAGTGGTCATATACCTGGTTCGGTAAATATTAACGTTATGGATCCTCAGTTTGTCAGCAAACTGGAAGGTCTGGACCGTGATAAAAACTATTATGTGTATTGTGCGAGCGGTAACAGAAGCCGCACAGCCAGCAGCCAGATGATCTACATGGGATTTAAAAATGTCCATAATGTGCTCATGGGTATCATGGGATGGCCCGGCGATATTGAATAAGTTAATTAGGTATAAATGAAAAAGGGAATGAATTCGTTTCTTCCCTTTTTGTTTGGTCGAAAATTTAATTTGACAATTGAAAAGTTGTTACAGCAATGAAAAGAAAGATATTTATTATACTGATACCGGTACTGTTCGTCATGTTGATGGTCCGTTTTAATACTTCAAAGTCCAATGATGATCTTCCTTGCAATATTCCGGCAAGCGAATATCTCGATCGCCTGCCGGAAGCAGATGTTATCCTTGATGTACGTACTCTTGCCGAATATAATGCAGGTCATCTGGAAAATGCTGTGCTTATCGACATCAGGCAACCGGACTTCAATGAAAAGATTGGAAAACTGAATAAGGACAAGCGTTATTTCGTTTATTGCAGAACAGGAAGACGTAGTGCCAGTGCCACTCAGATCATGAAACAGATGGGCTTTAAGAACGTCTGTAATGTTGAGGGTGGGGTCGTGATGTTAACACGCAACGGCGTGAAACTAACCCAATAGTGAACTAATGCCAGCTTTCTTTTGTGTCCAGGCTTCCAATATGGACACCTTCAAAATCTTTAGAGGAAAAGTATTTTTCAAGAGCAAATGTGGTGGAATGAAACGCTATGTCGTCCCAGGGAATATCCTTTTGGTCAAATAGTTTTACTTCAAGGCTTTCTTTTGTAGGGCCAAAATCGGGAGTGATAATTTTGGCCAGGAAATGCAGATAAACCTGGTTGACCATTGGCAGGCTGTACAACGCGTGCAGCTTTACAATTTCTACTTTCGTATTTGTCTCTTCAAAGGTTTCTCTGAAAGCACCTTCTTCAGCTTTTTCGCCATTTTCAAGAAATCCCGCAGGCAGATTCCAGAGGCCTGACTGTGGCTCAATGGCTCTTTTGCAGAGGAGGACCTTGTCCTCATAGGTAGCAAGACATCCAACGATTACCCTGGGATTGTCGTAGAAGATACGGCCACAGTTTTTACATACAAAACGTTGGAACGTATCTCCGGCTGGTATCGCAAGAGAAATATCCGGGCTTCCACAATCACTACAGTAATTCAAGATGCGTAATTTTAATTAATAATTTAATCCTTCAAGGGCCGATTCAATGTATTCAAACGTTGAAAGTATTTCCGGCATGCCATCAATAATCGCAACATCATGTTCAAAATGGGCAGAAGGTTTTCCGTCAGCCGTCACAATGGTCCAGCCATCGGCAAGCTGTTTGATGTTTTTTGTCCCCAGGTTAATCATGGGCTCGATGGCCAGAACCATTCCATTCTTAAGCAAAGGTCCCTTGCCTCTTTTACCATAATTCGGAACTTCCGGAGATTCATGCATTTCTTTACCTAAACCGTGCCCGACAAGTTCCCGCACAACGCCATACCCGTGTTTTTCAGTATATCTTTGAATGGTAAATCCGATGTCTCCGATACGTTTACCTACTTTTGCCTGTTCAATGCCAAGAAAAAGACTTTCTTTGGTAATCTGCAATAATTTCCGAACGGCTTCTGGTATTTCTCCGACAGCGAACGTATAGGCATGATCGCCATAAAATCCGTTCTTCAGGGCACCACAATCGATCGATATGATGTCCCCTTCTTTCAGGGGTATATCGTTTGGAATGCCGTGCACTACCTGTTCATTTACCGAAGTACAAAGTGTATTAGGGAAATCGTATAAGCCTTTGAATCCGGGAACCGCATCATGATCCAAAATAAATTCTTCTGCAAGGTGGTCAAGTTGAAGCGAAGTTACCCCGGGTTTAATTTCTTTTGCAAGCATGCCAAGGGTTTTTGATACTATTAAGGCACTTTCACGCATCAATTCAATCTCTTTCCTTGTTTTCAATACTACCATAAATACTAAATATCCAAAATGTTATTTTCAGCCTTTCCTGACGGCTGATCCAATTAAGGGACAAATGTAGAGTTTTTAGTTAATATTTTGGATTGTTTTTAGATAAATAAGAGAAAGGAATAAGGAGCAAGGAACAAGGAGCAAGGAACAAGGATGACCATCCCTAAATAAGGTTGACCGAATTTACTTATTGGTGCACATACGACCAGTGAGGGGTTATTCTTCAGGTTCGTTTTTAATCCGCACATATTTTACAGACCAATGCGCACCAACAAACGCGAATGAATCTTTTGAAAGGTAAATTAATGTATTTACAGCTTCTGCATTTTTAAGTTTCGGAAAGTAAGTAACTATTTTTACAGAGTCATTTGAGAATTTCAGTACACAGCTATCCGGATCAGATTCATCATACGTATCATGAAAACAATAACAATCCGGATCAATCTGCATGGTGTATTTTTTGCCCGTTGTGCCTTCAATTTCATATTTTATCTTAAAAGGGTATTCAATTTCACGGGTCTCATCCGTATTATTAGCTATATCACTTTTTTTATACACAAACGTACCATTGCTG
>JBNKDZ010000074.1:0-3327 GCA_050288525.1 Cyclobacteriaceae bacterium | reverse complement strand
AATATCGTTCATGCTGGGAATGATCTCTGAAAATCCCTGTATTTCAACGTTTTTCATAAGCGAATTCAGCAGTTGGTTTGGCGAATCATCTGAGTTGATCTTTATGGTTGTACGGTAGAGGTCATATTCCGGATTTTCTTCTGTAACAATGGAAAATCCGTTTTCCAGAGAAGTGATTTTTTGTTTGTGTTCTACCATAAACATATTGGACCGGTAGTCATCTTTAATCTGTTTTTTCGGACCTTCGAGTACCTTTTTTGATTTGTTAATCAGGGCGATATAGTCACAGAGTTCTTCAACAGATTCCATGCGATGTGTCGAAAAGATTATTGTGGAACCATTCCGGGCAATTTCCAGGATCTCATCCTTAATGATATTTGCATTCACAGGATCAAAGCCTGTAAATGGTTCGTCAAGGATAATGAGCTTCGGGTTATGCATAACGGTGGCAATGAACTGTATTTTCTGCTGCATGCCTTTGCTCAGGTCTTCAACTTTTAAGTTCCACCAAGAAGTAATGTCAAACTTTTTGATCCACATGCGGCTTCTTTCGATAGCTTCAGCTCGTGTAAGACCTTTCAGGCGTGCCAGATACAAAAGTTGTTCACCAACTTTCATTTTTTTATACAATCCCCGCTCTTCCGGCAGATATCCCATTTCACGGACGTGTGCAGTAGTAACAGGCGCATTTAAAAAGGTCACGCTGCCACTGTCAGGGGCAATGATCTGGGTTATTATCCGAATCAGGGTTGTTTTGCCTGCGCCGTTCGGTCCAAGCAATCCGTAAATTGAGCCTTCGGGAATTTTCAGGCTGAGATCATCCAATGCTACATAGTCACCATATGTTTTATGGATATTTTTGACTTCCAGAATTTCCAAAATAAATGTGTTCGTTAAGGATTTGTCTTAAAGTTAATGGATTTTACGGTATTGAGCTACAAAAAAATGAATTGGTGGTTAATGGGAGACGGATTTGAAAGTTATGTTTCCTACAGCGACATCGACATTAAAGTTTATGGTATTGGGAGCGTGCGGGTCGTAATTATGAGAGACAAAGACGTTGTCATTTAATTTGGTGAAATTTTCAGGAACAACAATCCTGCAAAGGGGAGAGTCATTTACGTTGATTTTGATGGAGATCTCATTTTCGGGCACCAGTACCTCCAGCTTTCCGGCTCCCACAACAGCTTTTACATCCGTACTGAATTGTTCTGCCTTGCTGAAATCCATCCGCATCTTGCCGAAACCGACATCAGCGATGATATGTTTTGCCCCGGAGAGATACATGTTTCGGGCATTCAGGGATCCCATATCCACTTTCACCATAAACGTATCCATGCTGATCTGGTTGCCCATATCATTTTTATAGTCAATATGTACGTTTGCACTACCGGTATTCATCTTTAACCGTTCTACCGGCAATCCGGACAAATCAATGTATGCATCACCAACTGCATAAATAAGGTTTAAGTCAAGAGGTTTGATTTTTGAGAGGTACACTTTCCAGGTGAAATCGTCCAGGGATTGTTTGCTGAAAAACCGTTTTGAAATGGTAGAACTGAGATAACCGGATTCCTTATCTTCAAGCCTGACATCGACCTGTTTTGTTCGTCCTATTATCTCTTCCTGGAAATCCGGTAGTATACCTTCTTCCGAAATGTTATAAATGTTCATCAGATAGTCTTCCAGGGCGGGTTCAATGGAGCATTGACCGTTTGTGGTGGTAAGAATAAATTTTACCCTGTCGACATTATTGTCATTTTCAACCGTATAGCTGTTTTGTAGTTGAGACATTGCAACTATCGGTACTAAAACTGTAAATAGAAATATTACTCCACCTCTGAACATACACCGTTATTACGTATTCGCGGAAGCTTATGTTACGTTTTTTTTGTACAATTTAAAAAAACAGGAATCCGCCGACCGGGTGGACTAAAAGAATTCCTTCATTTTCTCAAAGAAGGAGCGTTCGCTTTTTCCCGGATTCGGTTTGAAATTCGGAGAAGTTCTCAGGCTTTCCAGAACGGCTTTTTCATCGCTTGAGAGGTTTTTCGGAGTCCAGATATTCACATGGATCAGCTGATCTCCGCTGCCATATCCGTTAATGTCCTTGATCCCCTTGCCTCTGAGTCGAAGTATTTTACCGCTTTGTGTGCCTGCTTCGATCTTTATTTTTACTTTACCTCCTATAGTAGGCACTTCAACAGAAGTGCCCAGAGCAGCATCGATAAAGCTCATATAAAGGTCATAAATGATATTTGTGCCATCGCGTTTGAGAAACTGATCTTCTTTTTCTTCAATGAGAATCAACAGATCGCCTGCAGGACCGCCACCCGGGCCATAGTTCCCTTTTCCGGACATGGAGAGCTGCATGCCTTCCACAACGCCGGCCGGAATTTTTATGTCGATAACCTCTTCTTTTTGCATCAGGCCGCTGTTGTCCACCCCGGCAGGTTTTTTGTCGATGATTTTACCGTTCCCGTGACAGGCAGGACACGTTGTGGTTGATACCATTTGTCCTAACATGGTGTTCACCACTTTTCGCATCTGGCCGGAACCGCCACAGGTAGTACAGGTTTTATAGGTGACACCGTCGGCAACCACCAGGCGGTTTACCTTAATTTTTTTCTCAACGCCATGGGCGATCTCATCGAGGTTCAGTTTTATTTTGATACGCAAGTTAGATCCTCTTCTTCCCGAAGAACTGCGGAAACCTCCGCCACCGCCGAAAAAGCTTTCAAAAGGGTTATGACCGCCGAAAATATCTCCAAACTGTGAAAAAATGTCATCCATGGACATTCCGCCACCGCCAAAACCGCCGGTATTTTTCACGCCATCATGGCCGAACCTGTCATATCGTTGCCTTTTATCCTGGTCGGACAAAACTTCATAGGCCTCAGCAGCTTCTTTAAATTTTTCTTCTGCTTCGGGATTGTCCGGGTTTTTGTCAGGATGGAATTTGATGGCTGTCTTACGATAAGCCTTCTTAATTTCTTCCTGAGTAGCCGACCGGCTCAGGCCCAGTATTTCATAATAATCACGTTTCGCCATTTTCAGGATCCAATTACAACTTTAGCAAATCTAATAACCTTCTCATTCAGGGTATACCCTTTTTCGATGATGTCTACAATTTTCCCTTTCAGATTTTTCTTAGGAGCGGGTATCTGGGCGATAGCTTCATGAAATTCATCATTAAATTCCGTGCCTACCTCATCGTCCGCATGCTTAAGGCCTTTTTGTTGCAGAATATTTATAAATTTATTGTATACCAGTTCCATGCCTTCAACGACCGTCTGGTTTTCTTCGTTCTTTTCGACAGATTTCTGC
>JBNKDZ010000073.1:0-8077 GCA_050288525.1 Cyclobacteriaceae bacterium | reverse complement strand
AAAAGTTTTATCGTTTCATGGCCATAATTTACCGGAATCGTATCAATTGTATTACAAACTTTTTCAAAAAAGTATAAGGAATTATTTTTTGATGAATATGAAACCAGATACGTTAATTCGGGGTTATCCGGATCTCGATAATTGTATTGTTTTTTATGATTCACCGTAAGTATGTCAATGTATACTGTTGATGAATCAATCAGTACCAGTTCCTTTTTTTTAGTGTACCTAATTTTATATGTATAAACAGTTCTATTGGAAGAAATGTCATCTCCGGATTCTTTTTCCATGCAGGCTCCGATCATGCATCCGGTAAAAATAATAATGCCCAATACCAGAATTCTCATTCTGTTCTTCTCCTATATTTTTTTGAAATATAATAAATAACCATAGATGCGATGGCGAAATGCAGAAATATGATCAGCATAAACAATAAAAACTGCAGGAAACCACAACCTCCGGAAAATTTCCGGCAATCAATAATGATCCAGAGTATCAGGATCAGCAAATAGGCTATAAATGTCACAAAATTTATAGCCTTGAAGGTTTTCCTGATCCTGGCTGGTATTTTTTTTATATCTGATCCGAACAAAAAAACAAATCCGATGATCGTCAATATCAGCTGAAGAAATGGATATGTTTCAAAGATTGTCATCAAACAATCCATTACATCAGATGTACATATCCAGATATTTCTTCATCTCTTCTTTTACTTCCAGCGCTGCCTTCTGTGCTGCCTGGGCAAAGTCAATTCCATCTGAAGCATAGATAATGCCTCTCGAAGAGTTTACAATCAGTCCGCAGTGGTCGTTCATGCCGCATTCGGATACTTCCTGAAGACTTCCTCCCTGAGCACCTACTCCGGGCACGAGCAGGAAGTGATCCGGGATCAGTTTTCGTATTTGGGTGAACATATCAGCTTTTGTTGCTCCAACCACATACATCATATTTTCGGCAGACCCCCATTTCATACTTTTTTTAAGGACTTGTTCAAAGAGTTTGTCTTTCGTGCCGGTAATATTCAGATCCTGGAAGTCTTTGCTGCCATTGTTTGAGGTAAGGGCCAACAGGATCACCCATTTATTGTCATATCCGAGGAAGGGTCCTACAGAATCTTCGCCCATGTAAGGAGCAACCGTGATAGCATCGAATCGCATTTGTTCGAAATACGCACGGGCATATAAGGCGGAGGTGTTGCCGATATCGCCCCGTTTGGCATCGGCAATGGTAAAGACCTCATCCGGCAGATATTCGATGGTTTTCTGAAGGCTTTCGAGTCCTTGTGGCCCAAGAGCTTCATAGAATGCCAGATTTGGCTTGTAGGCGATGGTGTAGTCAATGGTGGCATCGATGATCTGTTTGTTGAATTCAAAAACAGGATCATCGTATTTCAGAAGATGCTTTGGAATTTTCTTCAGGTCGGTATCCAGACCGACACACAAATACGATTCTTTTGACTTTATATGCTTGAATAACTGTGCTCTGTTCATAAAAATAGGATTCAATGTGGAAAATATGCTTCAGGTCAGAAGGAACAAGCGTTCACTGCCTGTCCCGATTCTGGCACAAAGATCACAAAATCCCGTTAAAACACCGAAAATCCTATGTTTTTTTATTATCAGCGCAAGTCGACGATCTCTACCTCGGGATGTTTGGCAGGGTTGAATTCAAACATATCATCAGATGCCTGGAAGCTCGGATTAAAACCACTAATGGTATAGGAGAATACGTTTCCGTTCCTGTCGTACATCATCCAGCTGTGAATGGAATTGTCAGCCTGGTCGATGTTCAGAACGACCTTAAAAAACATCATGTCAGGATCTTCTGGTTTTTCTGGCTGAAGTTCAACGACATCTATTTTCCGACTTCCGATCTGTTTTTCTTCCACCCATCTGTATTTATAGCCATTCTGATAGGAGGAGTAGATATTTGAGGGGGACATATCTCCTTCATCTGGAGTATAATCATCAATATTCACCTCATTGGCATCTTTAAGGTAAGTCCATAGGGTGCTTCCATTATTGTAAATTTCCTGTTCGGACATTGACAACATATATTTTTCTCCCTGTACAATTATGCTTCCGGTAAATTGTTCTTCAATGCCTTCCACTTTGTTTTGCAGTTTGTTGACAAAATTGGCCTTAAAAGCAGGAATACTTTTGTATTTGCTGCTCATTCTGTCAAGAATTTCCTTTGCTTTTGGATCTTTTTGGGCATTGGCAATCCCGAAAAAGCACAGCAATAATATCACTAGTCCTAATTTGTTCATGTTTTTATATTTCCTATTTAATGTTTTTCGTTTATATCGCTCAATAATTGTTCCAAACTATATTCATCCTGAATTAAAACTTCTCTGGCTTTGCTTCCTTCAAAGGGGCCGACGATGCCGGCTGCTTCCAGCTGATCGATCAGACGTCCTGCCCTGTTGTAACCAAGCTTGAGCTTACGTTGTATCAGAGAAGTGCTTCCCTGCTGATGTCGTACGATCAGACGGGCGGCCTCTTCAAACATATTGTCCCGGTCACCAAGATCCACCTCACCAGGCACATCACTTTCTTCACCAACAAATTCAGGCAGAAGATATGCCGATTCGTAGCCTCTCTGCGATCCGATATAATCGCAAATTTTTTCCACCTCAGAAGTGTCGATATACGGTCCCTGCAGACGGACAATTTCTGATCCGTGCGAATATAGCATATCTCCCATACCCACCAGCTGATCGGCACCGCCATAATCCAGAATGGTACGGCTGTCGATCTTGGAAGTCACCCTGAAGGATAGTCGGGCCGGGAAGTTGGCTTTGATGATACCGGTGATCACGTTTACCGAAGGTCGTTGTGTGGCAAGCACAAGGTGAATTCCTGTTGCCCTTGATACGGCGGCCAGACGGGCGATTGGTGTCTCGATCTCTTTTCCGGCAGTCACCATCAGGTCGGCCAGCTCATCGATCACCAGCACAATATAAGGAAGATAACGATGCCCTTTTTCAGGATTAAGCAGTCGTTTTATAAATTTTCCATTGTATTCCTTAAGATTACGGCATCCGCCTTCTTTAAGTAACGACAAGCGGTTGTCCATCTCAATACACAGAGAATTCAGGGTATAGATCACCCGTTTGTTGTCTGTGATGATTGCT
This sequence comes from Cyclobacteriaceae bacterium, assembly GCA_050288525.1. Taxonomy (GTDB): domain Bacteria; phylum Bacteroidota; class Bacteroidia; order Cytophagales; family Cyclobacteriaceae; genus JBNKDZ01. The sequence goes on along the minus strand of JBNKDZ010000073.1, from coordinate 4,941 downwards.
TCTTCACTATCCGGAAGTTTGGCCAGATAATGCCGTTCGATCTTATTGAAAAGTGTTAATTCAACCTTTTTTGGGTCGACAAGAACCAGTTTGAGCTGGGATGGGTGTCGTTTGTACAGAAGGGAGGCGAGCAGCACATTCAGCCCTACCGATTTACCCTGACCAGTAGCTCCTGCCATCAGAAGGTGGGGCATATTGGCAAGATCGGCGATATATACTTCGTTGGAGATGGTTTTTCCCAGGATCACGGGAAGCTCCTTTTTATTGTTCATGAATTTTTCGGTTCCCAAAACCGATTTTATCGAAACCATCTCACGGTTTTTGTTTGGCACTTCAATGCAAATGGTACCTTTCCCCGGTATAGGGGCAATGATACGGATGCCGAGCGCTGCCAGGCTCAGGGCTATATCATCTTCAAGGTTTTTGATACGCGATATTTTAACCCCGGCATCGGGCACAATTTCATATAAGGTAACAGTAGGTCCGATGGTGGCTTTGATGCTGCTGATGTTGATCTTGAAATTGATTAGCGTCTCAACGATCTTGTCCTTGTTCTGCTCCAATTCTTCCTTGGTAACCTTTACATGGTTCTGATCATAATCATCGAGCAGGTTGAGGTTTGGGAACCGATACGAGCCAAGGTCAAGAGTCGGATCGTAATTGTCCAGTTTTTCCACCTGTTTCTCTGCGCTTAAAGGTTCATCGACACTAAAATCAGGTCCGTTATTCCGGTCTTTTAAAGATGTGTTTTCCGGAACAGATGTTTTTTGTTCATTTTCAATATTCAGTTCGATGTTTTTATCCGGATCCTTTTTTATGGCAGACACAGGTTGCCGGTCCTTATCCGGATCTTTTTTTACATCAAAGACCATTTCAAGGTCCTCATCTTTTATCATCTCTTCCTGTTTGAATACCGGATCAACGGATTCTGGTTTTTTAGGGATCATATCTTCCGAAACAGTAGCGATATGTTTATTGATGCCTATGAAGGAAGTTATGTTGAAGAAATAGATTATAAACACAAGAAAGGTAAAGATCAGGAACAGAAACGTGCCCCATCCGATGAGGCTGTGGAGCATAACAGCAATTTCAAATCCAATGCCACCGGTAATAAAATTCAGCTCTTCCGGATTGGTTACATCAAGGGTCATATACCCTAAAACAGTACTTATCCAGAACAGGAAGAAAAGTACAAACTGAAAGGATTTGCTGAGGGACACAAATTCTTTCCGAAAAAGGATGTAGTTACCCAGTAGGAACAGGAACGGAGGGATCAGAAAAGCAGCTATCCCAAACCATTTGTAAATAAAATAGTGTGCGCACACCGCTCCGAAAAGTCCAAACCAGTTTTCCGTTTCAAATCCCGATTCTGTAAGCCCGGTGGAAGTGAATGTTTCCACAACGCTCTGATCGGCTTTCCCGGTAAACAGGTACGACACGAAGGCAGTGATAAGGAAGAAGGAAGATATCAGCAAAAAAATCCCGACTGACAGCTGAAATCGCTTGTCTTTAAGGAATTTTAATCCGAAACTACGCTTTTTTCGTGGAGTAGTTTTTTTAAAGGTGTTGGATTTATATGTATTTTTTGCCATTTCTTATTTTGACACAAAACTAATGAATTGAAGAATTTATTAATAAATATTATCATCATTCTTATAAAAACAGCCCAAATCGGATAATTTGTTCTGTTTTTTTATCAATATCATGTTCCGGATGTCAATTCTCTGTATGTTTTTATTCGTTTGTTTATTTCCTTGATAATGGATGGTCCCTGATAAATGAAGCCGGTATAGACCTGCACGAGCGAGGCTCCGGCCTTTAATTTTTCTATGGCATCATCCGGAGAATTTATACCACCCACACCGATTATTACAAAATCATTTTTTGCATTGGTTCGAAGGTAACGTATCACCTCGGTCGACCTGTCTTTTACCGGAAGACCACTAAGTCCGCCACTTCCGATATTATCGATGTCATCCATATTGGTCACCAGATCTTCTCTTGAAATGGTTGTATTCGTAGCAATGATTCCGCTAAGATTTAATTCATTTACGAGGTCAAGAATATCATCGAGTTGTACATCTGAAAGATCAGGAGCTATTTTCAACAAGATCGGCTTTTGTTTCTTTTTTGTTTTATTCCGTTCGATGAGTCTCCCAAGAATATTTTTCAATGCCCCTTTTTCCTGAAGTTCACGCAGGTTTGGGGTGTTCGGAGAGCTGACATTAACAGCGAAGTAATCGACATAATCGTGCAGTGCTTCAAAACAGATCTCATAATCGCGGTAAGCTTCTTCATTGGGAGTGACCTTGTTTTTCCCAATGTTCCCTCCTACGATAACCGATGATTTTCTTTTTCGCAGCCGTTTTACGGCTTTTTCGACACCTTCATTGTTGAATCCCATCCGGTTGATCAGGGCGCGGTCTTTTTTAAGCCTGAACAGGCGGGGTTTGGGATTTCCGGGTTGGGCTTTTGGTGTCAGGGTGCCAATTTCGATAAAGCCAAAGCCAAGCTGGCTGAATTCATCTACAAAAGAAGCATCTTTATCAAATCCGGCTGCCAGCCCGACAGGATTTTTGAACTTGATACCTAAAACGTCCGTCTCAAGACGTTCGTGTTGATAATTAAACATACAGCGCAAAACTCCGGATCCACCCGGAATACTACATAACACCTTCATCATCGCAACAACAGCATGGTGTGCGTTTTCAGGTTTCATAAGAAACGCGATCGGTCGTACAAAAAACTTATACAATTGTGAAATATTTTAATTAAGTTAATTCAATTCTGTGATTAATTATTTTTTTTACCTTTTGAAAAAAAAGTGATGGAGTTAATGTTCTCCAATTGTCAATCTGAAGATTTCCTCCAAAATTAATATAACTGTCGATATTATACTTCTTCCATTCATCAAAAATAAAGTCCCGGAAATTAATGGCGGCGATCCATCCGTCTTCCACGTCATCAAACCATTCTTCATAGTAGCAGTCATCCGAACCATGGAAATTGAATACGTTTTCGCCAATAAGAATAAACTTGTCTATACCATTTAATGAAATATGGTCAATAATATTGCGTTTGAGAAACATTATATCGTTGTGAAGGGTGTCATTCCATTCTCCGATTAGTTCAATAACAGCAAAATTTTTCTGATAATCGACGAATAACAGTTTCATATACAACGTTTCTGAACCTATAAAATCCCATGCAGGATCAATATAATAGTTGTATATAGCATCCTGATAGAGTTCGTAGTTGTATTCTTTTCCGAAAAAAGGGGAGCGCTCATCTTCGGAGGCGTTATAATATTTCAGCCAGTTATAATATGGTTCTATTGTATGCACGGTATGATCAAAAATACAAACTAATCGATCAGGACGCCAACCTTTTTAAATTTATCGAATACATTTTGTTTGTGCGGGGCATCTTTTAATTCCTCTGTCAGGTCCTGGCCGGCCCAATGTTCATAGTGATTGCCGTTTTTCCATAGTGTGGATGAGGACAGATCGTAAATGATTTGGTTAAAGCTGCACCAAACCTCTTTTTTATCCTGCCCGTTTCTCAGGGCCAGCTGTGATTTTGTATATCGTATAAGCGAATCGGCTTTTTCCATTGTATAAATGTCCGGTTTTAATTTTAAAATTCTAAAATTTACCTTTATTTAGTTGTGCGAAGAGAACACCACTAGACATTAAGCTTACCATGAAGAATCCGGATCTACTGACAGATCCGTTGGTGTATGGATGCAATTTATGAACAGGATAAATAATAAGATAACAATGTGTGAAATCAATTATTTAAATGATTGATTTTTTAACAAATTCCAGAATAAATTGTATTTTTATTTGTTTAGATATGTAAATATCATGAAAAATAGATTATCTTTACGCATCATCGAACGTTTTAGCTGTCAATTTGAATGGGGATACTGATACCATTGGTTCTTGTGATTATTTGCTGTCTTGTGATATGGCGGGCAAGTGACGGTTTTACTGTCGCCTCTGATTATATAGGCAGAAATCTCTCTGAGGGAGTGAGGGGAGCCACCATAAATGCTGTTGGAAGTTCCCTGCCTGAAGTTTTTACATCCCTGTTTTTTTTATTTTACCTGAAAGATGTTGACGGATTTTCAGGAGGAATCGGTACCACTGCTGGTAGTGCTATTTTTAATGGCATGATCATTCCTTCATTTGTGATTTTGATCGTAATACTAACCGGACTGGCTAAAAGTATTCATGTATCAAAAAAAGTTCTTAAACGGGACGGAACCTCACTGATTGTTGCTGAGTTGCTTTTCATTATTATCATCAGTGGTACATCATTGCACTGGTGGCATGGTGTAATTCTGATGGTCATATATTTCATATACCTCTCATATATGCTGATAACCATGAAATCTGGAAATATGAGTCATCATTCTTATGTGGAAGAGTATAAGATCCATAAAAAGGAAAAGTCTCTATTCCAGGGAATTGTCACCTTTGACCTTGAGCGTATTTTTATTGGAAACGGTGAGATTAAAAACAAAAATGCCTGGCCATTATTGTTATTTTCGACGGTTGTGATTGCTTTTGTTTGTCTTGCGCTGGTTCAGGCATGTGAATGGATCGGGAGTGATGTTTATAACATCCCCTATCTTGGTACTTTTGAAGGACTGGACATCCCGATCATGTTTGTGGCTGTAATTCTTGCTTCGGCAGCATCGAGTGTGCCGGATACCATTCTATCAATGAATGATGCAAGGAAAGGAAATTATGATGATGCCATTTCAAATGCTTTGGGAAGCAATATTTTTGACATTTGTTTTGCGCTTGGATTTCCTCTGTTTCTTTACACCATTATCTACGGACCAATTCATATGCATCAGGAAGTTATCGATCAAAGCAGTGAGCTCCGTATGTTATTACTGATTCTTACGATACTAGCATTTGTCGTGTACAT
>JBNKDZ010000072.1:0-11692 GCA_050288525.1 Cyclobacteriaceae bacterium | reverse complement strand
GGAAATATAGCCCACATGGCCGGCGAGATAAGATGTTTCCATACAATTTCATTACAGATCCAAGGCTCGCATGTCTCCGGGATGTGCCCGAAATGTCCCAGGATATCATGAAAATATTTTTTGGTTAGATCACTGTCCTCCTGCCACCATCCACGTATGGTTGACATATCATGACAGGAGGGGCTGACAACCGACATGTACCTGTATGCTTCTGTATGGCCAAATGTCCATGCAGGATTTTTTGGCATCCGTTGAATCTCCAGATTTAATATCCCCAGCTCATCCATTACACCTTCCACACATGCAGGCACCATGCCCAGATCTTCACCGCAGACCAGCATATCGGTTGCTCTTGTAATAGCGGGAAGTTTTTCCATGGCTTTTTGTTGCCAGTAGCTTTCCTGCTTCTCATAAAAATAATGGTTGTATATCCTGTCAAGAGCATGTTTTGATGCTTCGTCAAGTTCTTTATATGAATAGGTATTATGCAGGGCAATCCTGGGATGGAAAGCCTCTCCTTCAGAACCTGGCTCTTCCAGCATCAGCACATTACTGATCAAGGTAAAAAGGCCATTTCGGATATTATCCAGGATATCATCGTTAAAATCTCCTCCCCGCATTTCTTCAATGCAATCATGGACCTTACGCTGCGTATCAAACTTTGGTTTTAACTGATAGATGTCTTCATGTACATTATCCATAAATTTACCTGCAACATAAAATTTCATGCTGCCAAACAGCTCTTCCAACATATATTCACGAATATACGGCTTACAATAGCGTTCATAATTAAACGCCAATCCATACATTTCATATTTATAAATGGGAATAGCCGGGTTAAAACGTCCCATCAGACCCTCAATTGAATCAATCGGTATTTCCCATATCCTGAAAAATCCGAGAATATGGTCGATCCGGTAAGCATCAAAATAAGTCGACATCTTTGATAGCCGTTTCCTCCACCATTGATATCCGTCCTTCGCCATTTCTTCCCAGTTATATGTTGGGAAACGCCAGTTTTGTCCGGATACCGCATAGGCATCGGGAGGAGCTCCTGCCTGTTTTTCCATATGATACAAATGGGGAGCAACCCAGGCATCCACACTATTTCGGTATATCCCGATAGGTATATCCCCCTTTAATACCACTCCATGTTCCCGGGCATAATCAGCTACTTCCTGCATCTGCAAATGCAAATGATATTGTATGAAATAATGCACCGCATAGTCATCATAATCTTTCCTCCGGGGATCTGTTATCCGCTTAATATCCTTTTCGTTATACACTGAATATTCTTCCCAGGAAGTAAAATCAGGTGTTTTATACAGGTCACGTAATCTGGAAAATGCTGCATAAGGCACCAACCATTCCTTATTGGCATCAAAAAACGCTTTATATTTCTTGTCCTTCAGAAAGACATCCCGTTCCTGATCATATAACTGTTTATAATACCTCGATTTCAGCTTCATTACAGCTTCATAGTCAAGTTCTCTCAGTTCGTTAAGCATTCTGCCTTCCTCCTCAATGGCCTGCATTGCCTTCTTATCCTTCAGTTTACCCATAGCCCTGAGGTTGAGGTAAATCGGATGCAAGGCAAAAACCGAAATGGCCGCATACGGATACGAGTCATGCCATCTGTGCGTTGCCACTGTATCATTGATCGGAAGGATCTGTATCAGTTTCAAACCGGTCGTTTTTGCCCAATCAATCATCGTCTTAAGATCCGTGAACTCTCCTACACCAAAACTATTCTCTGACCTCAATGAAAAGACAGGTATTGCAACGCCTGCTCCCCTCCACAAAGGTTTTGGATCTCTGAATTTCTGATCTGTAATAATGGTTATCTCTTCTTTGCTTGTCGCTGATACCGGATCCAGCAATCTGTTTTCCCCATATTCCCAATCGATAAGTCTGTTTGTTTCCGGATCGTATATACTATATTTATATTCTACTTCCCTGCCACGATCCGAAAAATCCAGATTGGCAGTCCATACCGGATACTGGTCATCCTCCATAATTACTGCCTTGTCCGGATTCCAATTTCCCAGTTCCTCAGAAGACCCTACAATACAAATCTTTTTATCAGCACCAACCATGGGTGCCACCAACCGGAATATAACATTCCCTTTCCCTCCTTTTTTAGAGATTTTTTCCGCTTTTCTTTTTAACAGATTTTTAGTGAAGGCAGCCGACATCCATGCATTTTCCACATCCTGACGCGGACGCCAGCTGTCATGAATGAATATGTTTTTTTTGTGATAAGCACGCACATTGATCACCCTGTCATCTCCCCACTCACGGTCAATGATCTGATCAATACTGTTTTCGATAATAAAATAGCGGTAGCTTATCTGGTCATTTGAGGATATTTCTATTTTAGTCTCCCAATCTCCGTTTCCTGTATACGTCATTATTATGGCTTTTGTATAATCACCCCCACCTAATGAAATATCCGATCCAATAATACATACATTTTGTCCCGGTTGTGTATAGTAGTTGATCCTGAATCGTATATGCATAATGTACTTAATCTTTTATAATCAATTTATTTTGTCAATATACAAATAATTTAACACAAATAATGCAAATAATGCAATTATTGGTTTAGTTATTGCTAATATCGTAACATTGGTGTGTTTTTTTTAATATTAACGTAAAGCACCCCTGTAAAATGTTACGTCTAAATTACTGTGTAAAACTTAACTAAGATTAATAAAGTATAAAGGTAATTTCAATAAAAAATTGTAAAATTAGATCATGCGAATTCCTTTCATGCCCTTTTTATTTACAAATACGCTTATAAAACCTGAAATAGATGCCCTTTTTCAGGTTTTCTATGAAAGCAACAGATACATTCTGGGAGAAAAATTAAAACAGTTTGAGACTGAATATGCAAACTATATCCGGGTACGATATGCTGTCGGAGTCGGAAACGGGTATGATGCATTAAGCATTGCTTTACAGGCATTGGAGATCGGACCGGGAGATGAAGTCATAATTCCTGCACACACCTTTATTGCTACCGGACTGGCCGTTATAAATTGCGGAGCTGATATTGTGTTTGCTGATGTTGATGAAAAAACATACACAATCACCAACGAACATATTCACTCCAGGATACATTCCGTAACCAAAGCCATTATCCCGGTACATTTGTATGGAAACCCATGCGACATGGAGGATATCATGAAAACTGCTAATGAACATTCCGCTTACGTTATAGAAGACAACGCCCAGGCTCAGGGAGGCGCATATCAGGAGAGCAAAACAGGAAGTATCGGCCATATAAACATCACCAGTTTTTACCCGACCAAAAATCTGGGGGCTATGGGTGACGGAGGCATGATCACAACAAACGACCGGCACCTGGCTCTGAAAGCCCGAAAAATCCGGAATTATGGTCATGATGGAAACGATGCCTATGAATTATCCGGAGTAAACAGCAGACTGGATGAGCTTCAGGCTGCAATCCTTCTGACAAAACTAAAATACCTTGATGCCTGGAACGAGGAACGGATTAAAATAGCCGAAAAATATATTACTCTGCTCAGCGGCATACCGGATATAATTTTGCCTCAAAAAGAGCTTTCATCAAAACATGTCTATTACGTATTTCCGATACGTTGTTCAGATCGCGATCTACTGAAAAATTATTTATATAAAAAAGAAGTCGAAACCCTTATACACTATCCCGAACCGTTGCATCTGTTGCCCCCGTTTCAAAAATTCGGCTATTCCAAAGGATCGTTCCCCATATCCGAAGAGATCTGCGAAACCGAACTGAGTCTACCCGTATATCCAGGGATGACCGACGAAATGATCGGGTATGTTTGTGAAACGATCAGAGAATTCTATATGTAAGGAGAAAGGAACAAGGAGCAAGGACAACTTTCCACTTTCCACTTTTCACTTTCCACTTTCCACTTTTCACTTTCCACTTTCTACTTTCCACTTTCTACATCTCTCTCCGTTTTGCTTTTTCCCACAAAACAGATTGCCGGCCTCCCATATACCTGAAAAATCCCCTGTAGACGGCATAATTCATTACACAAAAATAGTAGGGGATAAAAAGCAATTTAAACCGGATCTGTTTTTTCTCCAGCAAATAACCAATGTAGGCCGACAGGTAAAATAAAATCTGAGCTGCCAGCAACGCCTGGAAATAGATATTTACAGGCCATAACAGCACATTTGTCACAAAGATCACAAGCAATGCCAGTGGGGCCAGCGTCCACCGTAACACCCTGTGTGAAACATATTGAAAGGTGATAACCCCGTATTTGAACGGATTCAATAAGGCTTTTAACCGGATGATGGATTGTATCCCACCGGCGGCAATACGGATCTTCCTTTTTAATTCTTCACCCACCGAAGCACTTGGCTCCTCCAGTGCATAGGCATCCGGTTCGTACGCGATCCGGTATCCTTTCATGACAATTTTGAACGACATATAAAAATCTTCAATCAGACTGTCTTTGGGGATCGGCTCAAATAAAGCCGTCCGGATAGCAAACAACTCACCCGCTGCCCCCATCACCGAATACAATTCGGCATCCCATTTTTTTAACATCGATTCATATTTCCAGTAGAATCCTTCCCCGGCTCCGGCAGCTTCATCAGCATCTCTGTTTAAAACACGTTTTTCCCCGGAAACCACCCCTACTTTTGGCTCATAGAAATGTCGCACGATATTGCGTATTGCTTCTTTGTTAAGCATGGTATTGGCATCGGTAAAGACTACAATCTCGGAAGACACATTCGGCATTGCTCTCTCAACTGCCATAATTTTCCCCTGCCGCTCCGGCTTATGCATAAGCTGTATCTCACTGTATTCTTTGACGATCTCAGGTGTTTTATCGTCAGAACCATCCGTAACAAACAACAACCTGAGTTTATCTTTCGGATAATCAAGCTTTAAAGAATTTTCGATCTTTTCCCGAATGTAACCCTCCTCGTTATAGGCGGCAACCATAAGCGTTACCGTAGGTTCATAGGCATCAGGCAATGTATTCTTTTTACCAAAAAACCGTTTAAGTTTTATAATTACATACAATAACAATCCATACCCTACATACGAATATAAGACCAAAACTATGGATAAGACCAGAATGATTATTAATAGTTGATTCATCATAATTGCTAAAATAAGTCACAAAAAAAATAAATAAATTTATATTATTCACCTATTTTTGTATTAACTTTATTCCGAAATTGATGCATCAGGGTTACTTTTTCCATGATACAATCAACAAACACACTGAATATCAAAAGCTTAAAATTGACATTCAGACCTCGGAAATGTACGAAAATTATCTTCAATAAAGATACAAATCATCTCCGAATGTGTTTACAAATAACCATAAATTTCAAATGAAATTTATGTAGTAAAGATTATCATTTTGCGACTACTTTCCGGAGGCAAAAAGTATATATCTTTACAGGAGAAAAGTGTGCAGGAATTTACAAAAACATACTTTGAAAGAATTTTAATTAAAAATAAAATTAATGTAAAACAGGTGCATGCGTTTTATTAACCCTGATGATCGTTTAAAAGGGTCATTATCAGGACTATCTGATATATGAAATTAAAATTGAAAAGGAATTATTATATGAATAATAGCACAACCACAATCATAAAACCTCTTCTTTTGGTTGTTTTTACACTACTGTCTGTTTTTGCAAAAGCAGATCCACCAACTTCGAATAACACCAGCATAACATGCCTGGAAGATGTTCCCTATATATTCGAATCCGGTGATTTTCCGTTTAATGATACGGATATCGGATCGTCATTGCAGGGTGTCAGGATTCTTGATCTACCTACAGGAGGAAAATTATTTTCCCAGGGCAATCCCATTTCTATTGGACAATTTATCCCGGTATCGGAGATCCAAAATGGAGATTTCCATTACCTGACAGACCTGAATGAAAACGGGAATAATTATGATGCATTTAAGTTTACAGTTTTTGACGGAACAGAAGAAAGCCTCTCTTCCTACGAAATGCTCATACATGTTCACCCGGTAAACGACATCCCTCAGTTTTCCATTTCCGGAGATCCGCCGGCCATTGACGAGGATGCAGGTGCACAGACAATTTCCGGATTTGCTTCTTCAATAACCGATGGCGACCCGGAAGTAAGCCAAAACCTGACATTCATTTTAACCTCTATAAGTAAATCCGGCTCATTGAACTTTAGTGACGATCCGGAGATAAATACCGGAAATGGCGATCTGACGTATACAGTCAGCAATAATTCCTTCGGAAGCATAACATATTCTACCGTATTAATGGATGATGGCGGGACAGTTAACGGAGGCATTAACCAAAGCAATCCGGAACAATTTACCATTACGGTTAACCCGCTAAATGATGCTCCCACCATTGATCCGATAGATGATCCGCTACCCATTGACGAAGACACAAATCCTTCATCAGTAACGTTAACGGGCATAAGCGCCGGTGCCGGTGAAAATCAAATTATTTCCATACAAGCTGAGGACAATAATCCGGCATTAATTAGAGGAATCAACATTGTTTATTCCTCACCATCTCCGACGGGCACCTTATCCTACACACTTGTAACAAATGCTTTCGGAAATGCCACAATTACCGTTACGGTTGATGACGGTGAAGGAGGAGACGTTCAGGAACACTTTTCTGTTGTAGTGCTTCCGGAAGCAGATAAGCCATCCATCACGAATGCTGCAGTCAATCAAGGATCACAGACAACAAGTGGTTTGGTCATAAGCCGCAATCCGGCAGATGGCACAGAAGTAACGCATTTTAAGATTACGGACATACTAAATGGAAGCCTGTTTCTTTCCAATGGCACTTCTCAGGTACACAACGGCGACTTTATTACCTATTCGCAAGGCAACAGCGGGTTGAAGTTTACCCCTTCCGGTTCTGCTAACGGCAGTTTTCAGGTCAGGGCGTCAACATCGGATGCCGATGATGGTCTTGGGGGTGATCCTGTGTCGGCTACCATTGATGTGAACAGTCTGCCACAAACCACCGGGATACCGGATATCAATGTGGAAGAAGACGGCGCCATAGCCCCTGTAAACCTGCGTGATATCTTTGAAGATGACGAGGACGGAGACTTCGCCCTGACGTTTGAGATCGTTCAAAACACCAATCCTTCGCTGTTTTCGGCTTCAACCATAAACAATGGTGTGTTATCACTAAGCCTTAAGGACAATGCTTTCGGGACGTCAACCATGCGGATACGATGTACAGACACGGGTGATGGGTTCATTGAAGATGAATTTATTGTTACCGTAAATTCTGTGAATGACAAACCTGTATTTACCAGCACACCTAAAACCTCCTCTACAGAAGACATTGAATACATATACAACATCACGGTAACGGATGTTGAAAACGATGTTATTACCTTAACCATCACCGGTAAACCAGGCTGGCTCACCTTTACGGATCATGGAAATGGTTCGGCAACACTTACAGGCACCCCTGCCCAGGAAAATGTCGGACAATACGACATATCTGTCCAGGCAAAAGACGCCAACAATGGCACAACCACACAGGACTTCAATCTTACCATATTAAATCTTAATGAGCGCCCTTGGTTTACCAGTACGCCTTTAACGACCATCGAAGAGACTATCTTTTACAAATATACCATTACTACGCAGGACCCGGACCTATCAGATGATCTGACAATTACGGCCAAAAATCCTGCCGCCCTCCCACTCTGGCTCAAACTTACCGATCAGGGCAATGGAACCGGATTGTTAACAGGAACGCCACCTGTAGGAGCCTTTGGTGATTATTCAATTACGCTTGTTGTGACGGATGGAGGAGGCCTTTCAGATGAGCAATCCTTCATGCTGCATGTATTGACAAAAAACAACCTTCCTGTACTGAGTAATATCGTTATAAAAAACCATACAGAAGATACCCCTTACGGATTTTTCGTTTCGCAGTTTAAAGCACATTATACCGATGCAGATGGCGATACGCTCAGGAACATCCGGATTGAAACATTACCGGAACACGGCCGGATTGAAACATCAGGAAGGATCCTCGGAGCAGGTGACACGGTATTGTACAAAAGTATCTCTACGTTGAAGTACATCCCGGATGAAGATTATTTCGGCTTTGACGATTTTCAGTGGACTGCTTTTGACGGAAGGCATTACGCTCAAAACCCCGGATTGATCAGCATCACGATGCTTCCGGTCAATGATCCTCCTGAGATCCGGAATGCGGAACCGGATCCTGTATTATTCGGCACCGGAGATGTGGGCATATTTATAACACAACTGTCTGAAGTCATAGATGTGGACGGTGATAACCTTGAGATGATGAACATAACATTCAGCAATTATTATGTTGAAGATGAAGACTCATTGGCATTCGAAGTGCTGGAAGATGTAAATATTCAGGGGAAATGGAATGATACAACAGGCGTTTTATTACTATCAGGGATTGAAACGCCTGAAAATTACCAGAAAGCCCTGCGTTCCGTTCGATACATCAACGCCAAAACGCTTACACCGGATCAGACCCCGCGAACCCTTGAAATTGTGGTATACGACGGTGAATACGAAAGCATTTCAACTGAGATCACCATAGAATTTGAAGAGACATTTGTTGAAATAGATATCCCGACAGGCTTTACGCCCAATAACGATGGGGCCAATGACACCTGGAACATCCTCCACCTTGACAGGTATGAAGATTCAAAAATCACTATCTTCTCAAAAAACGGTCATGTCTTATACGAATCAACCGGGTATGACAGAGAATGGGATGGTGAATACAATGGCGAAGTACTCCCTCAGGGACTTTATTATTATATTATTCAGATAAATAAATACAAAAAGACCTATAAAGGTTCAGTAGCTATCCTACATGATTGATCTGATTGAAGAAAAAATATTTGCAATGAATAAAAGAAATTGTATCGTGAAAAAAGGATTTATCGCAGTTGTCATTTGGATACTTTCATTACCTGTTCAGGCTCAAAACAGCTTGTTCAATACACAATATTACCAGATTGCCCCGGCAGTAAATCCCGGTTTCACCGGCATTGACAACTTTCTGGACATAAAAATTAATTTCCGGAATGAATGGTCGGGATTTACTGAATCTCCTTCGACCAGTTATCTGGCTGTATCCGGGAACCTGAAAAAAGAGACTCAGGCTTCTTCCAAACAATATTCGCTCCGGACCAGTAATCCTTCGGTGGTAAGTAAATTATACAAAAAAGAACTCTCTATAGCAGAAAAGCTTCGGCATGGCATCGGAGGCTACCTTCTTTTAGATAAACAAGGGCCTTTCAAACAACTGATTGGATCTGTAAATTATGCCATCCATATTCCGTTATCCGGAAAAACCACACTTGCTATGGGAGTATCGGGGAATATCAACAATAAAAAAATTGACTACAGCAGTATTACCCTTCGTGATGACAATGATGACTATTATCAGAACCTGCTTTCCGAAGGCAGCAAGAACACGTATCTTGAAATCAATCCGGGAGTGGTATTCTATGGGAAACATTACTATATTTCCTATTCACCGCATAAACTTTTCAGATCTCCCTTATCATCAGACCAGACTGAAGATCAGGAGAAATTTCTCGATCACTACATCCTGGCCGGAACGAATTTCAACCTGTCGGAAAGTGTACGGATGCAGCCGTCCCTGCTTTTCAATTCCAATGAGGTATATGGTGCATCATGGGCTTTTACAGCAAAAACGGTTATAAATGAGAAGGGTTTTGGCGCAATTTCGTATAAAAGTTCAAAAGTACTTGCTTTTATGGCAGGTATAAATCTAAACAATCTGTTAAATTTGACATATTCTTACGATCTTCAGGTTTCTTCATATAGCCGATACATGAAAGGAGCACATGAAGTTACGCTTGGTTTAATGTTGTTTAAAACGGACCTCCGGGCTCCGTACCTGTAAATACATTTGTACTGAATATGAAAAAATATAAATACAAATTTATTCTTGCCACTTTTTTTAACCTGCTTGTGGTTGTCACCTTTTCATATTCACAGGAATATCATTTTTCCAATTCAGTGAAACTTAATGAAAATATCAACAGTTCCGCCGAAGAAAGCATGCCGGTAATCTCCTCAGACGGACAGCTGATGTTTTTTGTACGCTCATTCTATGAACAGAATATAGGAGGAAAACTTTCCGGGCAGGACATCTGGATCAGCAAACGTGATGAATTCAATAATTGGGGGCCTGCAACGAATGAATTACCGGTACTTAACAATTCCAGGAATAACGCTGTCATTGGCATAAATAAAGACGGCACCAACTTATACCTGATCAGTTCGTATAAACCTGCAATAACAAAAATATCAGGCATTTCACGATCCACCAGGATTGGCAACGAATGGAGCAAGCCGGAAGAAATAAAAATTCCGGGACTGGAATCTGAAAACTCTTTTATCGGCTTTTACATCAATCCGTCGGAAGATGTATTGCTGATATCCATGAACGGAGATGACTCTTATGGGGAAGAAGATATTTATATTTCATTAAAAAATGAAAACGGGAACTGGTCCAAACCTGAGAATATAGGAGCCACCATTAACACCAATGGTTTTGAGATCTCCCCGTTCCTTTCCGAAGATGGCAACACCCTGTTCTTCGCAAGCGACGGCCATGATGGATTCGGAGGATCAGATATCTTCATGTCAAAAAAATTGTATGACTCCTGGTTGCTATGGTCGAAGCCGATAAACCTGGGCAGCGCCATCAACTCAGACGGTTTTGAAGCCTATTTCAGCCTTCATGACGATAATGAAGCGTACTTTGTCAGTACCAGAGGCAATGAATTCGCAAATATTTTCACTTCAAAGGTCTCCACTTCAACTGAAGAAAAACGTCAGGCAGAAACGAAAGAAGATAAATTCAGACTCACTGAAGAAGAGGTCAAAGAGATACTGGGAGTACCCCTGTCAAGAACCATTTACTTTGATTATGAATCCCATTCAGTAGCCGGACCATCACGGGAACTGATATATTTCCTGACCAATAAGCTGATCGACAATCCGGAATATCAGATCGAACTGATCGGACATGCCAGCAAAGAAGGAGCCCCGGATTTTAACCACGAGTTATCTTTACGAAGGGCCGAAGAAGTAGCCAAATACTTTATGGAATACGGCATATCTCCCAGCCGGATCAACACCAAAGGCATGGGCGAACGACAGCCTGTTGTCCGCGATGGTTCAGAAGATGAACTGTCAAAAAACAGAAGAGTGGAAATATTTTTCATCAAATAGAGTTATTACTATAAATTATTTATTACCTATTTTAAACGAATTAATGCTTTTCTTGATTATTTTAGATAAAAAAAACTGAAACTTTGAGATCGTTAATTTTTCTGACAGGCATTTTAGCAATCACTTTTTCCTCTTTTGGCCAAAGAAAAAAAAGTGACCAACCTACCGACTCCATTCAATATTATATTCAGAACAATGAATATGATAAAGCTATTGGATTGTTGTCCGAACATATGAAAGGGACGAAAGATCCTTCACTCCTGATCCTTCGCGGTATGGCATACCTGGAAATGGATGAGGAAGACAAAGCCCTTGAAGACTTCACCAGATGTCTGAAGTACAGCCCGAAAAATGATACCGCCTATTACAACATCGGTTATATTCAATACAATAAAGGTAATTATGACCGCGCT
>JBNKDZ010000071.1:0-5690 GCA_050288525.1 Cyclobacteriaceae bacterium | reverse complement strand
ACTTCTTCAATACCTGATGTTTCAATAGTTTTTGCTGCATCTTCAGAAATAAGGTGTACATTATTGTGACTTGCCTGTCTAAAAGTCATTAAACTTTCACCCAGCCTTTTGGCTATATTTTCCCTCATTGATTTATTTCTTAATGAATTTTCCATATCGGCATAAGATTCTAATGCAAAAGGTTCTTGAATGTATCGTAAAACTTCTCCCATTAACATAATTGTGGATCTGTGAGCAATCCAAACTTCAGTCAGAATATCTTTTCGTAAAGAAGCCCAAATATCCAGTTCAGATTTCTGTGTTTCAAGTTCTTTACTTTTTTTTAATTTATATTCTTCCAATAAAGTATCGAAACGATTTTCCACTCCTTTTTCAACCAGCTTTTTAGCAAAAATTACAACAATTATAATTGTAAGTCCAGCCCATCCGGCACTACTTAAAATATATCCCCAAGGCATATCCATTTTCTTTTTTTTATGATCAACATATTATATGGCTTATAAAACTGTTCTTCCTTTTACATTCATTCTTCATCTTACCTATAACCTCTCTGCATAGAACAAGTTTTATGAATTTCTCTCTACCCAATAAAATAATCAAAAAAATGCATCTCACCTGTCAAAAAAATCCAATAATAAAAACAAACCACAACTTGCTGAATATCTTATATTTACGCAAAACACGATGCGGATTAGAAAAGTTGTAATGACAGAATAGTCAAGAGTATCATTCTCTCACTGGTCGTAGGATGAACGAAGTGGCGTCCGCTCTACCTGTCAATTTCTCTCCAAACTATTATTTTGCATGTGAAGCTCAAATCGTTTTCACTGTCAGACATTCGGTTATTTCATTTTTTAAATGGATGTTACATTTCTGTCCATTTTCGAGATGGGAATTGATGTTTGGTTGTTTTTTGTCAGGCATTGGATACTTTTGGCTGTTTTGATCTTTGATACTTCCGGGCAAATGCACTATGTGGTGGTAGGTCGTAGGACCGCTACGCTTAACCGACAACCAGTGAGGAAAATGATGGTAGTAATTCGTTTCGGCAATCTCGAATGGATGAGTAACCCTATTACACCTCCAACAATAACCGCAGCTGCATTAATTAACGTTCCTAGCATGTAATTCCTGTAAAAAATTTGTTAAAACGGGCCTCAGCTGACCTTATCAGGCGCCAAATATACGTTAATTGTGGGGGTAGTGAAAATGAATTTTTGTTTAAAAACAGGCAGATTCTTTATTTGATTGAATATGAAACTTTGGAAAAGGCAACTCTCCTCTTACTAATTACTCAAACTCCGGACTGTTAACCTTTGTTTTTATTTTTTGCATGAATATTCAACCATATCAACGAGACACCTGCCAAAATTCCAGTAAATGTCAACATAGGGATGTTTCCGAATACGATATTAAAAACTTTAGGTTCAACGGGGAATACACCTGTTTGGACATCTATGAACAGGCCTGAAAAGAAAATCAGGTTAAAACTTAAGTGGATTGCCCAGGAAAGTGAAATATTCCGTGTTTTCAGGATTAATGAATTTCGTAATACCCCAACAAAAAATAAACTCAGGATAGTTGTCATAGTAAGTAATGCTCCAGACTGAACCGGGCTAAATTTATACATAGCCTGATGCATCAGACTGAAAATCAATGCTGTAAGGATTGCAATATAGTTTTTATTTAACTTCCTGAATCGCTTTTCAAGTCCGAACAATAATAACGCTCCAACAATCATTTCTTCATTAAATGTCTGAGGGATGTAATAAACATAATTTGCCAAAATGTAATGAAACGGATAGTTCTCCTCTAAATATTCCCGATAATAGAACAACTTAAATTTAAAGTCATATCCGCTCATTGATGATACACTTCCAACAAGGAAATAGGAAATTACCAATAACACCAATAATACAATCAGAAACCTCCCTATATCAATTGTTCTGAAATCTATACCAAGTTTTTGTTTCCATGATACCGGTTCTATCCTGCTCATGAAGCTACAGATAAGAAAAGTCGCCAGCATGGAAAAAATCCAGCCCCAGTGTGGTGAGTTTAACTTTAAGAGTAACTGCGGGTGATAATTCAAAATACTGAAAATGCTCAATACCAAAATTAATAATCCGTTCTTTTTTACCCGTTGATTCATATTTGTATTATGGATAAAGGTTTTGTGGAGCATTCCACTGCTTGCCCTGGATATTTCTTTTATATTTCTGTCCATTTTCAAAATGGGAATTGATGTTTGGTTGTTTTTTGTCAGGCATTGGATACTTTTGGCTGTTTTGATCTTTGATACTTCCGGGCAAATGCCCTATGTGGTGGTGGTCAAAAAACTTTCCACTTTTTACTTTTAACTTTTTACTTTTAACTTTTAACTTTTTACTTTTAACTATTCCCCCCAATACGGTCCGTTTTTAATTCTTTGTAGTATTTTTCTTTCCATTGTGTTCCAAATTTTGATTCGAGGGCATGAAGTATCTTTTTTGGACAATCAGGGAGTAACGCTATCTGACATATGTGTATAAAATCATTTATGGATTGTGCAGCTGAATCAATAATTGAATGTAGTTCTTCATCTTCCTGGTCATATACCATCGCCATAACCTCCGGAAATATATTTTTCCCATTGGCCAGGACATCCTTTGTTTCTGCCTCTTCCTGATAATCCCCCATTATCACAATTTCATCTCCGGACCAGGAGCCCATATACTTTTCTGAATAAATAGTTGATTTTTTAACGGATATATAAGCATCGTTTTCAGATATACACATTAACCTGAGAAGGATCTTCCCTGCTACCGGACTGTTTATTACGTCCTTAAAATTGGAGGGTAACATTAAAGCATCCAAGTATTCCTTTTTTGTTTTGTTTACGATTAAAAATCCTTGTCCCATCTTTGTATTATTTTACTAAACGAATTTATTATCCTCTTACAATTTTCAATATCGATCTTTTTGATTTAGCTGCTAATGCAAGCTTTTCCAACTCCGAAATTTCTTCTTTTGTAATCCATTTCCCCAATTCACAGGTTTTTAATAGGGTTAATGACTTCAAAAAATCCACGATGTCCAGTTCATACCCATCATAATCCGCACAATCCACCCAGCCAAAAGACCCATTCCATTCTATTAAAAACTTTGTAAGGCCTTTGTTTTTTAATAAATCCAAATTCTTTCCGATAAACTCTTCCATGGCTAAATCAAAATAACCACCGTCAAAAATCACAGCAAATCTTTGTCTGTTGTGTTCATACCAAATAATATCCTCTTTGCCACAAGCCGGAATACCGCACTCGGGACAAGGTTCTGTAAAGTTTTTCACAACATAAAATGTGAATTTCTTTCCATCAGATACTATTTCATGTAATTCCAATTCCATTTTTTGTATAAGGAGTTAAAAATTGGCGATATAAATTACCGGCAACCACTTACAATATTACTAAGAATAAATTTACTTCAAAGATTTCACAGATTCATAAAATCCAGACATCAAAATATCTCACAGGAAGATATTTTTGATTGTAAAATCCAGTCTTTTTTATAATATTGCATTCCTATCCATCGAAGCGAAAGTAAATAATCATTACTGAAAATTTCAAACAACTTTTTGTAAAGCAAAAATTATTTTTTTAGAAAATTTAAACTACAATATATTTTTAACTATAAAATAATACAATGAGCAAAGAAACTGTTAGACCTGATACTGTCCCCGAAAATGCCGTATGGAATCCTTCTGAAAACGAATGGGAATTGGGGAAAAAAAATGAAAACGGAGTAAGTATCGGAGAATGGAAATGGTGGCTTGCGCCAAACGGACATCTCTGTTGTCATACTATTTACAGTGGTGATAGCGGTAATGACTTCACCTATACCCGATATCACCCAGATGGTACGCCATCACGAAAAGGAACTTTTGTGGAAGGCAAAGAAGATGGCGTAACCGTTTACACAAAAAGCGAAAATCCTACCGAAGAATATTTTGCTTTGCCCTTTAACAAAGAGTTTGAAGATATCTGGATTGGCGAACTGACATATGAATCAGGTTCCATAGTCGAAGAAAAATATTACGATAAAGAAGGTAATGTAATTGACCTGAATTACTACATAAAACAAGATGTTGAAGATGATGAAGTGGACGAAGATGATGAAGTGGAAGAAAAAATCGAAGCGACATTTGACTCTGTTGATGAAGCTTCTGAAAGATGGATCCGAGAAGGTAAAATATTTAAAGACAATATTAATGACTGGCTGGATATCATGTACATAGATGACAAACAGCCTGAAGATCCTTGCCCTGAAGAAACCCGCAGAGATATGGGGCCATATGTTTTACGACAAATAGAAGAATTTAATAGCAAGGGAGAACATTCAAAGCTCAGAGAATTGTTCCCTCCTGATTATGATCCCTTCAGAGATGAATATGGTCAGGATTTCACCAAATGTATTACCAAAGTCACTTTATTGCCTGATGAAAGGATCGTAGCTAAAGTGGGTCAATTTTGGGAAGATGAGCAAATCTGTTATTTGATCAATGGTGATAATATCGTTGAAATATCTGATTTGATCAGTTTCGGTCATTCACATGACAAAACATTTTTTGCAAAAGCCTATATCGATCGTATAGACATTACCAAAGGCTGGGACGGTGAAGTAGTTTCTTCAATTCAATATCCAAAAGGATATGGTGAAGAATTCACTAAAAAACATCCGGAAATCAACGTTAATCCCAATGGTTTTAACGGAAATTCAATGGGTATCGAAAGTATTAATGTGTTTTCTGACGGAAAAAAAGTCATACTATGCACACATGCGGGAATATTTTACCTTAAAGAAAAAGAATATGATCTGATACACCCTATGATCAGTCAGTTTAATGAAGACGAGGATCCGTGGTATTTATGGGATAAAAATGGCACAGAAGAAGAGACCGGTTTCTTATTCACGTTGGATTATCCGAATGCTGATCTGTCCCCGGATAATAAATATATTGCTCTCGGATCACAAGACAGTATGCACATTATCCTTGTTGAAAAAGAAGGGAAATGGGTTCAAACAGGACTGGTTGAGCCCCGTTCTTCATATCCTCATGCTGTAAAATTCAATGATTTGATAACCGACAAAGATGGCAATCCCTATCATCAGGTCGCTTTAAGTTCTTGTCACTATTCCTCAAGTCAAACCATCGCTTTACCTTTAAAGAATTTAACAGATGAATTTTATGCTTCTGGTTATGACGGCGACGACACCTTGGAATACATCGATGAAAGAAATTGGGTTTACTCCATATTACCCTTTCCGAATGCATACTTTTTGGGATCAAATGTTGGATATATGTGGTTTATGGGTGCTGGAGGAGATAATACTTTAGGTTATATCCATCTGGGTGGAACTATTATGTCCATGGATCGATCCGAAGATCGCAAGACAATAGTGGCCGCCAGTTACAGCGGAAATATTGTTGTTTTGAAAAACGAGTATGATGCTGAAAAGGAAGGCCAATACACCTGGGGTAAGAACAACAGAAAAGACCCCTATCTGATCACGAATTTGCCATATGTAGATAAAAAACGTTATCTGTTCTGGAAAAACAAAAAACCGATGATCTGGTAAAAAACAAAATTTTAAAGCACGGAGATCTTTCCGTGCTTTTTTTATTAACTGATATTTTTTATAACTCTTTCCGA
>JBNKDZ010000070.1:0-2898 GCA_050288525.1 Cyclobacteriaceae bacterium | reverse complement strand
ATAAACGTATATAACCGTTCACTGCTCAAATTTCATCCGATACGAAACAAACCCTGGCTAAACAAAACACTCAACAACAATATTATCACAGCCATTGAAGAAGATAATGAAGGGAATATCTGGATCGGAACAGATGGAGGGGGTATCAATATTTTACATAACGGGATTGATGATCCTTTTAAAAGCGATTATGAAACCATAACCTTACGGAATCCGGTCACAAACAGAGTTGAAATAAAGATAAAAACCCTCGAACAGGATCAGGAAGGGTATATTTGGGCGGGTGTTTGGAGCGATGGGATATACAAAATCGATCCTGTAACTAAAAAGTCATGGTATTACGGACCTGGTGATGCCTTTAATACAGGCCTGAAACTGAACAATGTTCTGCGCATCATATCTGACAGGAAAAACAACCTTTGGATTGGCACCTTTGTGCAGGGAATAACCTATTTCAACCCTAACACGCTTGAACATACCCGTTATATGCTTGGCCCGAACAGACAGGAAGCCTTTGCAAATGAACGGATCAATTCGATCGTAATTGATTCCAAAGACCGGGTGTGGATCGGAGGAGAGATTGGTGGATTGAATCTGTATGATGAAGAAAATGACTCATTCCGGACAATAGAATGTGAAGGATTGTTGGATAAAAACACTTCCATTCTATGCCTTTCTGAAAGCCGGGATGGCAAACTCTGGATCGGCACTGTATCCCATGGAGCAATTTTATATGATCCTGAAACAAACAAAGCCAAATCATACACAAAAACTCAAGGCCTCACAAATTCTGTTTTGCAAGCAATAATTGAAGACGACTCCGGGAGAGTCTGGATGAGCACGAACAACGGTATCGACATGTACAATCCGGATAAACAAAAATTCACAAGCTATACCAAAGCAGACGGGCTTCAGGGAAACCAGTTCAATCCGGGCAGTGCCTGTAAAAGCTCAAACGGATACCTGTTTTTTGGGGGCACAAACGGATGGAACGCCATTATACCAGACAGTATAAAGACCTATAGTGTATTACCCAAGATCGCGTTTACCAATTTTTGGTTAAAGAGCGAACTGATGAATGTGAACGATCCCGGATCTCCGTTAACTGCAGATATTAATTCGAATGCCGAAATAAGACTTAATCACGATCAGAATACGTTTAGCATTGAATTTGCTGCCCTTGATTACAACTTTCATAAAAACAATAAATACGCCTACCGACTCATCGGACTTGATCCGGATTGGCAGGATATCGGAGGAGACCGTAAAGTATCTTTTACCAAATTAAAACCAAAACGCTATGAGCTTTGGGTGAAAGCTACCAATATGGATGGCGTCTGGACGGAGCGAAAGGAGCCTTTGGTAATAATCATTAGCCCGGCATGGTACCAGACCATCTGGTTCAAGATAGCATTCCTTATTACAGTAGGCATATTGATATTCCTGATCTTCCGGCTGCGGATAAAATTCCTTATTAACCAGAGCAGAAAGCTGGAAGAAGAAGTTCAGGTGCGTACTGCCCAGTTAAAGATGAAAAATCTTGAACTGCACGACAAAACCAATGAGATTCTGGCTCAAAACGAAGAATTATCCGCACAAAATGATCAGATCGAAGCACAAAGAAATAAACTTGAAATCGCTAAGGAAGAATTAAAAACAATAAATGATAAACTTGAAAAGATTGTCAACCGAAGAACAAAAAAACTTAAATCTACGATAAAAAAACTTGACAAAACCGTTCTCGAACTTGACCGATTCGTTTATAGTGCCTCTCATGACCTTAGTGCGCCGTTAAAATCAATACGTGGTCTCATTCAGATTGCAAAAATTGAAGAGGATCCTGCCAGGGTACATGAGTGTTTTAAATACATTGAAAACAGCATCATCCGACTTGAAGCCGTTATACAAAGCCTAGTAGAGTACTCAAGGAATACACATCTGGAGCTTGATTTTCAGGAGATCAATATTTATGAACTCGCCAATGAGGTGATAAGTGAACTCGCTTTCTGGCCGGAAGCATCTAAGATCAACATTATCAACGCCATTAAAAAGACGATGGTAGCGTATACCGATAAGCCCCGGCTTAAAATAGTACTTCATAACCTGATCAGCAATGGCATTAAATATGCAGACTTCGATAAGATTCAGTCTGATGTCCGGATCATGTGTACCCAAAAAGAGCATAGATGGATTTTACGAATTTCCGACAATGGCATCGGGATCGATAAAAAAGATTTTGACAACATCTTTGAAATGTATTTCCGGGCTTCCGAAAAATCCCAGGGTTCAGGGCTGGGATTATTTATCGTCAAAGAAACCATCCACAGACTTCAGGGCAAAATTAAGGTGGAATCTGAAAAAGGAAGTGGCACAACTTTTCTGATTGAATTTCCAAACACCATAAAAATCAATAAAAACGACAAAAATCGATCCTGATTTTATCATATGCGTTTTGTTTGAATTAACCTGAATTAAATTATCTGAGCAGCTTTAATTTTTCATAATAGTTAATTTTTTATCGTATCTTATAACAATAAATACACTGAACGGTTATTCCCATATAGCCCAAATCAAGAATTACAGGTATGGAAAAGGAAAACCCATCGATAGAATGGTGTAATATCAAGAACAAGGAATGTCTTAAGTTTACATTTACCGGTCAATTGGTATACTCAGGTGCTAAAATAGCCGTTGAAAAATGGACTCAGATCTTCGCAGAAAGAAAAGGTAAAAAAATACGGCTGGTTTGGCTATGTCTCGATATGACGGGATATGAACCTGCATCAAGAGCCATATGGCAAAAAACGATTAAGGATCTGAAAGGGCAGATTGACAGTATCTGGGTGGTCACCAATTCCAGGATAATAACAGCCGGAGCCAAAATACTTTCAATATTCA
>JBNKDZ010000069.1:0-4782 GCA_050288525.1 Cyclobacteriaceae bacterium | reverse complement strand
GATTATTCATATGTGAGTCTGCGTTGGTAGACTGACTAAACTATTCCTGGTTTTCTTCTTTTCTTACTTGTAAAAACACCACCTATTGTGGCTGGATAATATCTGTGATCATAAAAGGCTCGGTCTCCACCACATTACTTTTATGTAAAGAACTATCCTGGATTTGTATTCGCAGCTTTATTGAATCATATCTGAAGGCCAACCGAAATGCCAAAGCTGTACCGTATATAAGTGTGCCTTTCAACGGGCGCTCACCACCTTCTCTATTAAGCGGAAAGAACCGGTTGTATATAGGAGGAGAACATCCTTCTTCCCAAAAGTCATATACCTTATATTCATTACCTTCTTTCACAAGAAAATCCACATAGTAATTGTAGTGGTTCTTGTTACGTTGTACATAGATGGTATCCACTTTAAACCCTTTGGCACTATCCAGTTCTTTTCGGATTATTTCATAATCCCTGCAATTAAATTCAGGTAATGTGTCATTATCTCCTATTTTCAATGTATCTCCGTTAAAAACAAAAAAATCATACAAATGATACGGAGGATAAATATTATTTGCGGAAATTCCAAGATCACCATCTCCATCCTCAAATTTCAGCACTATTTTTAATGAATCTTTTGTATTGGTATCTGTTTCTTTAAAATAATAATTTTCCAGTCTGATGCTTGGTGCTACAGGCAATTCGGGTTTGGGATAGCAAGATAGTATACCGAAAACAAGAAATAAAATACCCAACTGGCTTTTTCTCATTGCAAATGACCTTTAACTTTGCTTTTCAATATGCTAATATAACGAGTGGCTTTTATAAATAGTTTAAAATCGGAAATTTTTAAAGTTAATGATCAAAATTTTGAATCATTAGCACTGAAATTATTCAGGTTTCAGGCAAAAAACAATCCGGTTTACCGCCAGTACCTCTCCTGCCTGAAATGTGATCCTGATAAGATCACAAGCACTAAAAACATTCCGTTTTTACCGATCAGCTTTTTTAAATCTCACAAAATCAAGTCATGGGATTTCGAAAATCATACTGTTTTCGAAAGTAGCGGGACAACGATGAGCGGAAACAGCAGGCACTATATTGAGGATGTGTCCTTTTATCAAAAAGTCAGCAACGTCATTTTCAACCAGTTTTACGGCACTTTAGAAGGGACTCATGTTTTCGGACTCCTTCCCTCCTATATCGAACGAGGCAACTCCTCCCTTGTGTATATGGTCGATCACTTCATGAACATTTCAGGGTCTGCATATTCCGGCTTTTATCTTGATAAATATGCTTTGCTCATGAACATTCTTCAGGATCTGAGGAATACGGGTGATCCGGTTTTCCTGTTTGGAGTAACATTTGCCCTGATCGATCTTGCCGATCAGTTCGGTGGTTCGCTGGAGGGGATTACCATCATTGAGACCGGAGGCATGAAGGGCCGGAAAAAAGAGATGACACGTGAAGAGGTGCATAGCATCCTGAAAGGATCCTTCCATCTTAAGGAGATCCATTCAGAGTATGGCATGACAGAATTATTATCACAAGCTTATGCGCATACTGACGGCATATTTAAAACTCCCCCCTGGATGAAGGTATACATCCGGGATCTGTACGATCCTTTTGGATATGAAAACCCCGGAAAAGCTGGAGGCATCAACATCATTGATCTGGCAAACATACACTCCTGTGCCTTTATTGAAACACAGGACATTGGCATTCAAAAAGACAATGGATTCTTAGTACTGGGCAGAACAGACAACTCGGATTTAAGGGGATGTAATCTACTTGTTGTCCAGGAATTTTAGTACCTGATGATATGGATTTGGAACCAACCAGAATCTTCCGGGCATTATACCCTTCCGGATTTTGGATTTTTGCGGACGCTACGATCAGATTCAGACCAGCAGATGGATTGGTTTTAAACAGCCCTCCCTTCCCAATTTTCCCAATTCAGATCAGGGCTTCTTTTTTGATTATGTATAAAATAACGTACGGCTTTGCGAACTTTTTCAGTGGGAATAAGATTTTTAGGATACCAATAACTATCCTGACCGGCCCCAAAAAACATTTTTGGATCTCCATTTTTTTCATTTCCTAAAGCCAGATAATATTCACCATCAAAAGGTTCAACTTGTATGCACAAAAATGTTGATTCCGATCCCAGTCCAAAATCAATTTCAAATTCAGATATTCGGATGGCAACTGCTAAAGGGATGTTTGAAGCCAACTCCTTTTCAAGCTTATCTAAAATAGTATCTACTTCACTTATTGAATAGCAGATAACAGGAGGTATATCTTCATTATAAAATATTTCTATATGTTTTTGTTCAGGCATATTACAAATTCTTTCATTCTGAAATCTTTTATATTCTGATGCAGACAAATTTACATTAACGATTTCAGACGCGAGAGACGCGATGAATCGCATCTCTACCCAATCTATGATTGGTAAAAATATCGCAGATTATTCAATAAAAAATAATTTTTAGTATATTTGTTTTTTAAGTATAAAAACAGGTTGTTATGAAAATCACATTTGTAGCATTAGCGCTCTTTTTATTGAGCTTTGGCGCATGCACTCAAAAGACATGTCCTACGTATACAAAAGATAGTATAAAGAAAACCGAAACTGCTGTAAAAGACCTTAATTCTTAACAGTATTTCTTTACATCATCTTCGGATATTACGCTACTGCACATTATTACAAGACGTTCAGTGACATTTCTCAATTCACGGATATTGCCTGTCCATGGATAGGATTGCAATTGTTTTAATGCTCCCGGGGTAATATCTTTCTTTTTTGATCCGTATTCTCTGGAAACATCATCGAGGAAATGTTCAACCAGTAATGGTATGTCTTCTTTTCTCTCGCTCAACGTTGGCACCTTGATAAGGATAACCCCTATACGATGATACAGGTCTTCCCGGAATTTCTTTTCAGCAATTTCACTTTTCAGGTTTTTATTGGTGGCGGCAATAACCCGTACGTTAACTTTTATATCTTTATCGCCACCAACCCTGGTAATTTTATTTTCCTGAAGTGCCCGTAATACCTTAGCCTGTGCAGAGGCGCTCATATCACCTATCTCATCAAGGAAAAGAGTGCCACCATTAGCCTGTTCAAATTTACCTATCCGTTGCTTGACCGCTGATGTAAACGATCCTTTCTCATGTCCAAAGAGCTCACTTTCGATCAGTTCTGATGGAATCGCAGCACAGTTCACTTCAACAAAGGGGTCCTTGGCCCTGGCACTCTTCATATGCAGCCATCGTGCCACCAATTCCTTCCCTGTGCCGTTTTGTCCGGTAATAAGTACTCTCGCTTCCGTAGGCGCCACTTTTTCGATGGTATCCTTAACTTCTTTTATTGCCTCTGACTCACCAATGATATCAAATGTCTTGGATATTTTCCTTTTCAGTACTTTTGTTTCTGTAACAAGGTCGGATTTTTCAAGTGCATTCCGGATGGTGATCAACATCCTGTTGAGATCAGGTGGCTTCTGGATAAAATCGTAGGCACCTTTTTTAACAGCTTCAACAGCTGTTTCAATACTTCCATGGGCAGATATCATGATAAACTGTGTGTCGATACCTGCTTCCATTGCCTTTTCCAGTACTTCAATGCCATCCAGTTTGGGCATTTTCACATCACATAACGCGAGGTCGAACTGTTGCTGAGTGATTTTATCAAGACCATCCTGTCCGTCAATAGCCTCTTCTACTTCGTATTTTTCATATTCCAGAATCTCACGCAGTGTGGACCGGATACTTTTCTCATCGTCAATTATTAAAATCTTGGCCATAAGTGAATTAAATTAAAAAAAAAGATGCAGGACTATAAGCCGGATTCTGTATCAACATGTCTGCACATGAAGACCCTTATCATTTATCTTGTCCGGATATCACTATCCGGATCATTCGACCTACCCATTCAGCTTTCTTCATAGAAGAATTGAGCGAGCAACCCATTTCTGCGCAAGGCATATAGCTGAACCTATTTGATCTTTCAACCCATAAGGTTTACCCTGCCACTGATGTCACCACCAGAGCGGTGAGCTCTTACCTCACCATTTCACCCTTACCACGATCAAAAACCGTGGCGGTATATTTTCTGTGGCACTTTCTGTACTCACAAACTGTGAGCCCTTCCCGTTAGGAAGTATGGTGCTCTTTGTTGTCCGGACTTTCCTCACTCCTGTTACAGAGCGCGATAAGGCATCCTGCACATCCAAAGTTAGCATTTTCAGAAATAAAAAACTCAATTAATTGCATAACCTTATTAATTGAGTTGAAATAATAACGTTTTGTCTAGTTTACGTCCAGACCGGTAAGTTTGAGTTCCCATTCATCTGCCAGTTGGGCGACTTCGCGAATCAGGTCTTTAATTCCTTCTTCATTAATATTTTCAAGGAAAACGGAACCTTCTACCTTTACAAAATCGTCAACAATTACAAATTTGGCATAACTGGTCTTGGCGTTTTCGATTACAAGCTGTTTGCAGTCTACATCCGAGCTGAACGGACAAACTTTAGATGAGAATTCAAGAGCCATTTTCTTATACTTCTCGTTGTATTTTGTAACTCCGAGTACTGCCTGAAACCTGTTGCTGTCCAAAGGAACAATGATAACAGACTTTGTTTTATCATATTCAGAAAATTGACCACCGATCTCCTCGGCAAAATTCTCCATGAATTCATTAAAGTTGAAGGTCATTTTTTACAAAGGGTTATTAAGTGTATATTACTTATATGTTAAAATAACTATAAATTATCAAAATCGAAAATTTATA
>JBNKDZ010000068.1:0-3829 GCA_050288525.1 Cyclobacteriaceae bacterium | reverse complement strand
AAATATTATTTTAATGTCGATACATGCGATTTGCCTACGGACAAATTTGCAGGAATCGTCCTCATTGATGGATTGAGCCTCCAGGAAGAAAAAATAAACGACCGCATAGGAGACCTGTCGAATATAGCCTTTATCGGTGGTTCGGCAGGTGATGATTTGCAGTTTAAGAAAACATATATCTACGCAAATGGAAAATCCTATACGGATGCTGCTGTATTATGCCTTATCGAGAGTAAAACACCCTTCGATATTCTGAAAACACAGAGCTTCAGATCCTCCTCCAAAAAGATCATAGCTACAAAAGCGGACGAATCAACCAGAAAGTTAATTGAAATAAACAATAAGCCTGCAAGGGAAGCATACGCCGAACTGTTGGAGGTAACTGCTGAAGAAGTTCCGGATTTGTTCTTTTCACATCCGGTAGGACTGGTATTTGGCAATGATT
This sequence comes from Cyclobacteriaceae bacterium, assembly GCA_050288525.1. Taxonomy (GTDB): domain Bacteria; phylum Bacteroidota; class Bacteroidia; order Cytophagales; family Cyclobacteriaceae; genus JBNKDZ01. Next base: position 3,384 of record JBNKDZ010000068.1, on the reverse strand, counting down.
TCTTCGTCCGTAGTCCCCAAAGAGCTGAGGGTAACGATATATACTTTTATTGCTCAATTAAAGAAGGCATGGAATTATGTATCCTTGACTCCGACGACATCGTTTCATGTACCAGAAAAGACCTGAGCGAAAAGATCCGTGAACTTGGCGGAGCATCTGCCATCCTGAACTTCAACTGCATCCTCAGAACACTCGAATTAAAAAAGGAAAACCAGTCCGATACGTACGCCGATATCTTTCGTGAAGTACCAACGATAGGTTTCAGTACATACGGCGAAAGTTACATAGGTCACATTAACCAAACAGCGACTATGTTAATTTTTAAATAATTATTTAGTTAGAAAACCCCTTTCAATGAAACACAAATAAAGCATGAAGTGCGAATAAATTCCACTTCATGCGGTTTGTGTTTATTTGTTCATTCCTTACATAAACATTAGGCCTTTCAAAACCACTTTCGCATTCTTTCAGAACTTCTGATTGTCGGAGAAATAACATTCTTTTTGAAATATGTCTTTTCTGCCCGGCCAGTTCTTCCCACTTATTTGAATAAAAATATTATTTCAACAAAAACGTTTGAAATGTATTATTTTAAAATAATTTTTTACCCGAATTTAAACAGGTTCCGTACAATGTCCAACACCCGAATGATCACTACGATATTAATTGCCCTCTTATTAATAAGTTGTAAAAGGCAGCACATGTCAACGTTTTTTTCTCCGGCCAACGATGACAAACCGGCTCTTTCAGATTCGGATTTCACAGAATCATCATCGGAAACAGACATCAATAATACCACCGAACCAATCGTAATTAAACACAAATATTCGTTTGGGACCGACACTTCAAAACACTGGCAACGAACAATCACGCTTCCGGCAACCGGTAAGTTTGTTCAGGAATCGCACTACGTAACTACCAATGATGAATTTCCGGGTAATCGCCTGTTTGCAAAAACACAAGATGAAAACATCACATTGCATCTCAAAAATTCACTGCACATCTATCAATCATACGACAGTACCATGACTTATGAACGGCTTTATAACAACAAACACAAAAAGGTATGGACGCCAGCTGAACGCGGTAATATTGGTCAGGGATCCGTGGGTAATATTCAAACAGATGAGCTGACCCCTGAGATGGAGCTATGGATGATGTGTATGATGTGGGCTCCGGGAGAGAAGACCGAAAGAGGTACAAAGTTTATTTTATCCGCTAATGGCAAAAAGGTTGTTGCTGTCGCCGGCTATGAGACCGGTCCAGGACAAAAGAAATATCTTGGAGGTGTAACCTGTGAAATACATGCATGGCTTGGCACAACGAGCAGTTCGGACATCACTGTTGAGTATGCTGAAGATCAGTCCCTCGTTTGCGGACCGTTGAATTGTCCATGAGAAATATCATTTTGACAACGAAAGGCTGTTCTTGTGGATATTCAGTTTATCGAGCAACATCCTCCAATACGACGGACTCAGAGAAGGACGTTTTTCGCGCACACGATACACATCTACTTTCCGGCGTTTACCTTTAAGCTTTAAATTACCGACTTCCCTGAAATAGAATCCGTTCCGGTCTTCGATCATGTCAAAGAGATCTCCGGATATAAGCAGGCTTTTGTTCAGTTCGTTGCACATTGATTCGATACGAGCTGCAGTATTTAGTGTATCACCATTGTATGAAATATCCCGGCGTATCCTGCCGACCTGCAGCACCATTACTTTTCCCACATGGACACCTGCCTTGAATTTGGGCACCAGTTCATATTTGCGTTCATAGTATCTTGAGCGACGTTCGATCAGGTTTGAAAAACCATAGAATGCCCTCAGAAAATTATTATTCTTCAGACCTTTCTTCAATGGCCAGGAGATAATGGCTCCGTCACCCAGATACTGATAGATCTCCCCCATGTAATTATCGACAATGGCCATATCATTAAATACATCCTGTACCAGATGGCTGAATTTCTCGTGTGATAACTGTTCGGCAATGCGTGTGGATGATTTCATATCGATAAACATGAATATTCGTTCGTCTTCGCGTGGTTTGTTCATCATTCCTAACAGCCAGTACTTGAAATTTCCTTTCCCAACCTTTTTTATCATACGCTGAAAAAAGTTGTTAAAGAAACAGGCAAGGTAGAAATAGACGAAAAACCGGGCAAATTCAATATCCATTGTAGGCATCAATGCCAAAGCATCCTTAAAACTTTGGGTCTTCATGATGGTTTTCGGAGATAGAGGGGCAAGCACCAACAATAAAAATCCCAGAATAAAATATAATACCGAAGGCAGAAACACCAGAAATCTAGATGATGACATGCGCATCAGACGGTCATTGAACATGGTGTCGATCATGGTAAAAAGAAACGCAATCGATGATGCCACAAACACATTGGTAAGATACCACGAATCAACTTTTATCAGGTCAACATAATTGCTGAACAACTGATCATTACCAGTAAGAAAAACATATAAGGTCAGACAACAATACCAGAACACGAAATGATACAATAAATTTCGAAAGAATAAATTGAACCTGATAATGAGTTTTTCCTTTACAAACATCTGAAGCAGTATTAAATTTTAAAAGAATAAATATACAATTTGACCGGCAGGATATTTTAAAAAGAGCATGTCAAATCTTACATTATACAATATGTTTCTATTATGTATCGTTTGCCCGTTTTTAAAAATCAAAACACCCCTCTTCGTGTCAAAGCAGCTTTTCCAAATGTTAACAATCCTCTAAAACGGAAGATAAAAGAGTGTATTGTTTTATTGTTATTTTGATTTTTACTAACAATTAAAGAACGATCGCTGTTTGTTGATGAACCTGAGGATTTAACAGATCTTAACTGCTTGCCAACCATGAAGCTGAATCACAATTACAATCTCCACCATTTAGCATAAAGTGGAAAATGGCTTAGAAGAACTTTTCCAAAATCAATATTTTTAAATCGCTCAGGTAAGGATTATTCAGATTAATCCTGCTAAATAAAACAGCAAAGTGTAGGTATTTGTCAGGCCATGGGAGTACCTTTATAGAAATTTAGATGTATGCAAGTAGCTGTAAGTAGAAAGAACACAACATTCAACCCTGACCCAAGAAGAGTTATTGCCCGTTTTTTGTTTTCAGATAACCAAAGAGCTTTAAACACCATTCGTTATGTCCTTGAAATGTCGGATAAAGAAGCCTCTCTGGCGTTAAAGCAAACGCTGCGGGACTACTCTTTGAGGCATCGGAATATTTCAAAGATATTTGAGAAACATTTTAATAAACTAGCCTTTTTATTTTCCGAACTGAATCTGAATCCCGACCACATTGATCATTCAAAAAAAATCCTTATCGGTTCGTATTTCACCATGGAATATTCTATCGAAT
>JBNKDZ010000067.1:0-3635 GCA_050288525.1 Cyclobacteriaceae bacterium | reverse complement strand
GCCGGATTAGCGGAGTAAGTGTGGAGGAAATCCTTTACGAATTCCATGAAAATGCACCTTTGTAAGGTGGATTGAACGATAAAGGGCATCCTTGGTGGTTGATTTTTTTTTATTTATTTTACGACTTTCCGGGCAGACCGGATGGATCATTTTAAGAAATATTCAAAATAAATGAATAGAAAAGTCTTTGTTTCAGGATGCTTCGATATGTTGCACAGTGGTCATGTTGCATTTTTTAGGAAGTATCTGAATACGGTGATGTATATGTGGGGATAGGATCTGATAGTACGATCCTTGAGTTAAAAGGACGTCACACAATCAATTCCGAACAAGAACGGCTTTATATGGTAAGGTCCGTCCGTTATGTGAAGGATGCCTGGATAAATTCCGGTTCCGGACTTCTTGATTTTATGGAAGACCTGAAAGCTAATATCCCTGATCGGTATGTTGTCAATGAAGACGGTCATTCACCGGCCAAGGAAGAGTTGTGTAATGAGCTCGGTATCGAATACATAGTGCTAAAGCGTATCCCGGAAGCAGGATTGCCAGTCCGCTCCACAACAAACCTTAGGGGTGGCGTTAACAGCCAGCTTCCGTACCGTATAGATCTCGCGGGGACCTGGATTGACCAGCCATCGTTATCAGGTATCCACCCGGGTTGGGCCATTACTGTTTCCATCGAACCGGTTATCGAATACAATGAGCGTAGTGGTATGTCTTCATCAACAAGAAATGCAGCCAAAGAGATCTGGCCTTACAGTCTGCCCCTTGGGAAGCCGGAAAAGCTGGCAGAGATTTTGTTCAGGTATGAAAATATGCCGGGTAACACACTCGTTTCCGGAGCTCAGGATGCTATTGGTATATGTGTGCCAGGATTGTCACGTCATTATTACGCAGGCGAATACTGGCCCGAAAAAATTGAGAAGGTATACGAAGAAAGTATATTATGCTGGCTCGAATCACACCTGTACATGGTAACATTGTGGCCAAGACCTGAGGACACCGATCTGGTATCCAATACCAATATCATAAAAGAAAATATCGCAGACCTGGCATTGGCTGCCAGTGATTGCTGGGAAGCCATTATCAATAAAGACCTGGGACGATTCAGTGATGCTTTCAGGAGATCTTTTGACGCCCAGGTGCGATTGTTCCCGGATATGGTCAACGAAAAGATTGAAGCAGCGATTGACAAGTACCGAGACAAAGCACTTGCCTGGAAGTTATCCGGCGCCGGGGGAGGAGGGTATCTGATCCTTGTAGCAGATAAGCCTGTCGAAAATGCTATGGATATTAAGATCAGGCGATGGATGGTGTAAAAGGCAAATGCATCAGCCTTGATCAGGCATATGCTGCCGGAAATAAAAAGAGCCAAACTATTAATGCGTTTGGCTCAGGTTATGGAGTTTGTTCAATGGTGCCTATTCAAAAGTATCTCTAAGATCCGGAATGTCTGATAACTTTATTAGTTTAAAGTTTTGTCCGGCCATTGTTGAACCAGTATAGTTGAATCCGTCCTGTACAACCAGCATGCCGTTTGGAAAGGTGTCGTTAAAAGCAGCGGAGGAAATATCCAGCCCGTCAGTCTCTTCAACACCATCAATGGTTTCGGATCCGGAGATCTTAAAACTACCCAGATACCGGTTGTCTGTCCTGTCAAACATCGCATAGGTGAAACTTCCCTGAATGGAGGCCAACAGGAATCCCGGAATTTCGTCTGTTCCATGGAATATTGCGAGTCCTTCAATATCGTATTCAATGGCCGAATTGTTTTCTTTTTGTGAATCAGGTAAAATCACTAAAGGTTTTTCTGGATCAGTCAGTGACAGCTTCCAGATGCCTTTTTCTTCTTCTCCGATATACAGATCGCCGGTTTCGTCATCAGCAACCATGCCTTCGGGCTGACTGTTGAGCTGCCAGGAGTTAACCAGTTCAGGTTTTGCCATGTTGTCTGATTCCCGGATTACATACTGATTGATCTTTCCGTTCTTTCCGTTGACAATGGCATAACCTATGTTGTTCTGGTCTTTGTACAAGCAAAATCCATAGACTTCATCAATGTCTGCCGTGTCGATGCGAAAATTCTGAGGCATCAGATTATACAGGTTCCCGACTGAGTCAATGCCCTGGAGAATGATGGAATTATCTGATCGGTTGCTGCCTCCCAGTATATCAACTGTTCGATCGGATAGGGTTACATTTTGACGAACATCGATGTTGTTGACTTTGCCATAAGGGTAGAACTGTTGTTCTTTGCCATCAAGACTATATGCATGTACACCTTTCTTTTTGTTCGTCCCAAAAACGAGACTCTTTTCTGGTGTATGGGCACAATACCAGATGGCCGGGTCATCAGCAGCATCTGTCATGCTGTCTTCGTTTACCGGAATGGTTTCAACAGCTGGGTAAACCACCTGTTCAATAGCAGATTGAGCCCTGTAGGCAGAAGCAAGTTTTGCCGAATCTTCCCGTGCTTCCTTGTTACGTGTCTCTACTTCATCCATGTGGTTTTCAGGGGTATTGCTCCGGCAATTTGCCAGAAAAGCAAGAAGGAGGAGTACAATAAGGGATTTACCTGTGTATTTAAATTTTGAAGTTTTATAAAACATATTCATTTAAGTAATAGAAATCAAACGATATTTTAGTTGCCAAACAGATCGAATTTAATACCTGCATTCATCCGGACGTTGTAAAATTCTTCCTGCATGGTGAGTTCTTTGCGTCCCTGATAGAATCGCAGAGGCTGATTTGTCAGGTTGTTGACTTCAGCAAAGATCCTCCAGTTTTTGGATAGGGCATACGATCCGTTCAGGTCGACAAAAGTTTGTTTATCGTAATACCGGTCTTCGAAACTGTCTCCTCCCAGTTCATCGATGTAATCGCTGGCGTGGTTTAGAGAAATTCTGAGTACGAGTTTTTCTGTTTCGTAGGAAAGCGAAGCATTAAACATCTGCTTTGCTGTTCCTGGTAATCCTATTGTCTCATTTTCTCTTCCCGCAATACCTTTGGCATCCGAATGGGTATAGGTATAATTCAGATACACACCAAAACCTTTCATGATTCCCGGAAGGAAATCCAACTGTCGCTGTATGGCTGCTTCGAATCCAAAAAGGGTGGCAGAACCGCCGTTGTCGTACGTAACAAACTCGTCAAGTGCACCATAAACGGGGTGTACGACATCATTTTCAACACGTTCATACTGAAAATTGTCGATATTTTTATAAAAAACACCTCCGGAAACAAGCCCGATGGATTTAAAATAGTTCTCAGCCATAAAATCCAGGTTCATGGATTCAGCAGGTTCAAGCTCAGGATTTCCCTGGATCAGTTCCAGGTCTTCAGAATTGTATTCTTCAAAGGGCACCAGTTTGAAATAATCCGGTCGGGCAAGCGTATTCGTCCACGCAAACCGGAGGATCATGTCGTTGGTAACATCGTACTTTAAATGGACACCGGGGAGCCAGTTGATGTAATTGTTTGATCCGCTGGTCTCGCTGGTTATTTCTTCTTCAGTATCAAAGGCATATCCTTTGTAGCTTATGTCGGTCTTTTCCATGCGTACACCAAGGATCGTTGACAATTTCGGGGACAACTGATAATCCAACATGGCATAGCCGGCCGAAATGTATTCATCT